>JAURHZ010000245.1 GCA_030833025.1 Armatimonadota bacterium | reverse complement strand
ACTGATTCGGCCGCAGTTTGTGCAAGGGCAGTGAAATATACATTTGCATAGCGTTGAATCTGCCGTCCACTTGGTCCGTAGAGACCCGCCATGAGCGTATAGCGGTTGCCATCATGGTCGACATCGAGGATTTCATTGCTCATCGCGACAACGTGATCATTGCCGATATCGAACACTTGCTTTGCATGCCCGCGTGCGGTGAGGTCGCCAATACTTACGATGCGAAAGGGGAGGTTTGTTGGTGTTTGGGTAGCGGACCGCGTGTTCTTTTTGTGCCTTACCCTCATTGCAATCATCCAAGCTATTCTAGCACCGTGGCCAGAGTTAGCTGCATGCTAGAATGCCACTGTGAGTGCTTTTGCTGGACTGGATGCTTCGTCGTCTGCGCTTCCCCAACCTCTTGTACGCGATATTGAGTGGCTAGACCGGGTCTTCGGTCAGGTCCTTGAGCAGCAGGAGGGAACCGAGCTCGTGGATGCGATGCGTCATGCCTTAGCGGCATCCGTCGATCCAAATGCAACATCGGCGACGATTTTGAGTGCCGCACCGCGCCTCACCGATCCTGTTTTTGCTGGGCGTCTCCTCCGCGCATTGACGGCCTTTTTCCAGTTAATCAACACCGCCGAGCAAAAGGAAATCATCCGGGTAAACCGGGCACGGTGTTTTCCTGGAGTTTCCCGGCCTGAGTCTATCCGTGAAGCCGTGATGCGCTTGAAGGACAGCGGCCTTGGTCCAGATGAGATATTCGAACTGATTGGAAATCTGGATATTGGTCCTACACTGACGGCGCACCCGACGGAAGCGCGTCGCCGCGCAGTCCTTGACAAGCTCCTACGGGTTGCTGAATGTCTGAGTGATCACGCTGCTGGGCCTGACTCTGTGCCACTTACCGAACCGCTTGGCAGTATTACCGAGCGCGCTGAGGCAAGTTTGACACGTGCACTCACAGAGCTGTGGGAAACCGATGAGATTCGCCTCGCGCCCATTACAGTGCCTGAAGAGGCTCGAAATGTACTGTACTTCTTCGATCGGAGCATCCTCGATGTCGTAGCGTGGCTACAATCCGACCTTGAAGCGGCGTTGTCGGATGCGTTTCCCGGACGTTCTTTTGATGTGCCATCGGTAGTCAAGTTCCGTTCGTGGGTCGGTGGCGATCGGGATGGAAATCCGAACGTGACCGCGCGTGTCACTTGGTGGACACTGCTTGAGCACCGTAGAACTATTTTGAATGCGTATGTAGAGCGCATCCACGATGTTCGTGTTCAGCTTACGGTCAGTGACAAGCGACTGCCTGCGAACAATCCCCTTGCAGAATCCATCAAGCGGGATATGGAGGTTGTGCACCTCTCTGAAGATGTCATTCGCCAGCACAGGGCCGAACCATTTGTGATGAAGCTTTACCTGATTGAGGCACGCCTTACCGCAGGTCTTGAACAGATTGAATCCTTTTCTGGTAACCTTGGAAGTCATACATCGCATCCATGGGAATACAAATCCGAAGATGATTTTGTTGATGATCTGCGACTTTTACGTGAGTCCTTGGTCGCAGCGAATGCGGAAGTACTGGTCACTTCCGGGCCCCTTGCCAGCCTTTGGCAACAGGCTAAGACGTTTGGTTTTCACTTGGCAACGCTTGACATACGTCAGCATTCCGATGTCCATGAAGTCGCGATTGGGGAGCTTCTATATGTTGCGGGTGTTCTGCCATCCGCCGATGCGTATGGAAAGCTGTCGGACAGTGCCAAGGTCGATGTTCTTCGTACTGAGCTGTCGAATCCCCGCCCACTCGTCGGGGCTCATGTAACGCTTACGGAGAAGACCCAGGAAGTTCTGGATGTCTATAAAACCGTCCGCCGTGCGCATCGTGAGCTGTCTCGCAAGACAGTCCGCTGCTCGATTGTCTCGATGACCCATGGCGTCAGTGACATTCTGGAGCCATTGGTGCTGGCAAAAGAATGTGGCGTTGATGAAGACCTAGATATAGTCCCGTTGTTCGAAACCATCGATGACCTTCAACGATCATCAGCCCTCATGGATGAGCTTTTTGCGGTCGAGGAGTACCGACGGCATATCGATGTCATGGGCAACTTCCAGGAAATCATGCTTGGATATTCGGATTCAAGCAAGGATGGTGGCTTTGTCGCAGCAAACTGGGCGCTGCAAGATACGCAGGCTCGCCTTGCAGATGCATGTCGTAAACACGGCGTTGGAATGCGCTTGTTCCATGGTCGCGGCGGTACCGTTGGTCGTGGTGGTGGTCGTGCAAATAAAGCCATTGCCAGCCAGCCAAAGGGATCGTTCGCCGGCAGAATCCGGTTTACAGAGCAGGGCGAGGTTGTCAGCTTCCGGTATGGTTTAGCCCCGATTGCACATCGTCACCTTGAACAAATTGTGTCGGCTTGTCTGACGGCAATGGTTCCTCAATTTCAGGTGGATGAATCCGAAAAGTGGAAGGACCTGATGAGCCAGCTCGCGGGTGAGAGCCGCCGTGTCTACCGGGCGATGGTGCACGAAGATCCGGAATTTTGGCCGTTTTTCACTCAGGCAACGCCGATTGCGCATATTTCCAAACTTCCCATTGCCAGCCGGCCAGTCTCTCGCTCGGGTGCGCAAATCGGGTCTGTCGATGACCTGCGAGCTATTCCATGGGTGTTTGCATGGATTCAAGCACGATATACGGTTCCAGGTTGGTTTGGCTTCGGGGCAGCGATCGAGGCACTTGTGGAGACAAATCCAGATATCCTTGCCGAGCTTCAGGAAATGTACCGTAACTACTTGTTTTTCAAGGCCGTTGTTGACAATGCACAGCTTGAGCTGACACGCGCACAGCTGGATACAGCAGCGCAGTATGCCGCCCGCTGTGTCCCGGCATCGCTTGGGAAAGCATTTCATGCTCGGATTGCCAGTGAACATGCGCGCACCGTTGCTTGGCTACAGAAAATTACAGGTCAGGACCACGATCTAATGGTTCACGCACCCGTTGTCCGTGCTACGGTAGCACTGCGTAACCCATTAGTGCGCCCGTTGTCGCTGCTGCAGGTGCATTTGATGAACGAGGCAGCCCGCAACCCAGATGACCTAAATGTTCGTGAGGCTTTGCTTTTGTCCATCACTGGTATCGCTGCAGCGATGCAAAGCACTGGCTAAAAATCAAAGGGCTGGGGGAGCGACAGACTGGCCATCCACCAGCTCAGGCTGAAGGAAAACCTGTTCAATTGTGGTTGGTTTACGTCCGAGTATTTTGAGCAACTGACGAGCGGCTTCTTGGGCGGTTGCCTGCTGCTGTGTACTGATTTTAGTGATGCTTGGGAGCACTTGATGCATGTACTTTGCATTGAGGCTGCACATAAGAGACACGTCCGTTGGAACCCGCAGGCCGAGCTCACTGAATGCGCGCAGAAAGGCAGAAGCTGCCATTTCATCCGCGGCATACACGGCTGTTGGAGGATTCGGACTTGACCAGCGCTCCATCGCGAAAGTGAATACCTGACTTTCCAAATAAACACTATCTTCGTATTCGGTGTCCGTGGTGATTCCGAGTTCAGCTGCAGCTTCGGCATAACCCATGTACCGACCGTGCCCAGCCATCATATTCCGACCGATATTATGAAAGAGAATTCTTCGGTGACCATGGCTTGCTAGGTGTTCAATCGCCAATTTGCCAAGTGCGACGTTGTCGAGGCCTATTGCTGGCATCCCGTAAGTTGGCGCTGTTCCACGGATGACATAAGGAAGTCCATAGCGCACAAGCAGTGCCGGCCGCTCATCATCGACCATCATGTCCGTAAGGATGACGCCATCCGTTTGGCGGGACCGGGCAAGTTTTTCGATGCTGGCGAGCTGGGTTTGGGCTTCGGATTGCGACAGAATCAGGTTCATGCCGTATCCGCGAAACACGGATGTGACGGCTGTAATGATCTCCTGATAGTGCGGAGGAAGACCATCTCCGCTGTCGATTAACATCGTCAGCGCTACTAGGTCAGTTTTTCCACGTGCGAGGTTTTGTGC
>JAURHZ010000244.1 GCA_030833025.1 Armatimonadota bacterium | reverse complement strand
AGAATTCTGGTTGCGGATTCCCTCAATCATCGAGTACAGATCCTCAGCAATAGCGGGGACTTTATAAGCTCCTTTGGATCATTTGGAGTTAATGCCGGCCAGTTTGACCAGCCTGCAGCCATCGCTGTCAACCAAACAACCGGTGACATTTATGTCGTAGATACTGGTAACGACAGAATCCAATGCTTTACCAAAGATGGAGGTTTCAAATTTCAATGGGGCTCATTAGGATCAAACTTCGGTCAATTTGCCAATATCGGCGGAATAGCCATCGATTCAAATGGAACGGTGTTCGTCGCAGATACGGCAAACCTCCGCGTTCAGGTATTCAGCGCGAATGGTACATTTCTAAACTCCATTGAAGGGCCTTTTGGACAGGCCCGAACCTTTACGGGGCCCCGCCGCGTAGCCGTTGACCGGTATGGAACTTTGTATGTCACAGATTCCGGGATGCTCCCTGCTACAGCAAGCTCCCAGCGATTTATGATCTTTGATCCTCTGGGCGTCGACAACCGTCCTCCCGTTACGACCATCACCTACAGCCGAGAGCGGGCCGATGGTCAATGGTTCGCCGGACCTGTCACCGTCACCCTAACCGCAGTAGATTTGGTTGGAGGCAGTGGCGTCAAGCATATTGTTTATCAAGTGGATGGCGGTGCCCCGGTTACGACATCCGCTTTGAAAGTAACCTTGGACTTCCCCACAGATGGTCGACATACCCTGACCTACCATGCAGTTGACTACGCTGGAAATGTTGAAGGCGACCACTCTGTCAACATCGATATTGATTCTGTGGCACCTGCTCTTGATGTACAGGCGAGTACTGATGGCAAGACAATCACCATGCTGGCATCCGATCAGCTTTCGGGTATCGACAAGGTTACGTATTCCATTGATGGCGGTGCTTTGCTTGAATACAGCACGCCTCTAACCCTGGATGGCAAGCGTCACCAAGTCATCGCGACCGCAATCGACCGTGCTGGAAACACATCGCAGATACGATCGATTACGGTAAACATCGCCCCAAAGGAAGTGGGCGTTCCATCAAGCATTCCGGGGGGCGTTGCGCTTATAGGAACGGTCCGCCTAACAGATCCGGCACCGGCCGGCGGACTTGTCGTTACGCTCAAGAGCTCATCTGTGCTTGCGACGATTCCTGCTTCCGTCACCTTTGTGGCTGGCGAAGTGGAACGTACGGTGAACATCGTGACGATGCCTGTTTCGGTCGCTACTAATGTAACCATCACCGCAACGGCTAATTTGCAAGCCGTTTCACAGTCATTTCAGCTTGTACCGCCAGCCGTACATACCATCACCGCCACCCCGCAAACCCTCACGGGTGGGGCGGCCGGCGTGGTGCGGGTTACGCTCGATGGTCCGGCACCAAAGTCCGGCACCGCAATCTCCCTTGGTAGTTCCAGTACATCACTTGTCATCGCGACCAAAGCCACCGTGTCTGCTGGGAAATCATTCATCGATGTACCCTTCAAAACGCTCCCCGTTGGAGGAAGCAGCGACACGGTCGCGCGAGTGATGACAACGACAACTGTGGGTGGGGGAGCCGCTGCATCGATTGATATCACCATCCAGAGGCCTGTAATCAAATCCATCACAGCGCTTCCATCCCCGGTTGCTGGAGGTAAGCCAGTCACGGTGACAGTTATATTCACCGGTGCGATGCCGTCTGCTGGTGGAACACTTAACCTCTCAAGTAGTTCTTCTGCGTTGGTCTGTCCAAGTTCCATCACCGTCAAGGGAAATGCAACGACAGCAACCTTTGTCTGCACCACAAAAGCAGTTACAACGCGGACACCAGTCGTTGTAAAGGCAATGCTTAATGGAAACGATGCACAGACAACCATTAATGTGCGTACGCTTGAAGTTCTCAAAATCGTAGCGAGCCCAGCCAGCATGCTTGGAGGCAGCGTTTCAAAGTTGACTGTGACCCTGACAGAAGCGGTTCCAAAGGGGCAGACGGTTACCGTGGCGCTGTCGTCGGATTCGCAGAAGTTGACACTTCCCGCATCATTGGTTATCTCGGCGGGAAAGTCATCTGGGATTGTAAATATGCAAACGACTCCTGTCGGTGAGCGTTGGATTGCCTATGTAACGGCATCGCTAAATGGCGGTGCAATTACACAAGGTGTAACGATAAATCCGGTTGAAGTTTCCAAAGTGACTCTCTTGCCAGTTTCGGTAAAGGGCGGCACGAGCAGCCAACTCACCGTCTCGCTTGCGACTGCCGCTGTTGTTGATACAACGGTTACGCTTACATCGTCTTCGCGGCCAGGAGCCACCCTTCCAGCAACCTGTGTTATTCCTAAGGGCAGCAAGACGGCGACTGTGACCGTGTCCACGACCGCTGTGACATCAAATACAGCTGTCAAATTAACAGCTCGCTCAGGGACCGTAACGCTCTCATGCACACTAAATGTCCTGAAGTAACGTGATATTCCGGCGGGTAAGATAGCCGCATGACTGGATTTTCAACATGTGGTGCGGTGACTAAAGCAAGCCGGAGTGTCGCCACTGAACAGCTTCGTCAGACAATTATGGGACTCTGCGCGTTCCCGACACGTCACACATTGTCGGGAGCGCGTGGCGTTGATGCCGCAGCCGACTGGCTCGCTCGAAGGTTTCAGAGCTTTGGTGGCAATCTGCGTGTCGAGAAAGACACTTGGCTTGAGCCAAAGGGACAGCGCGTTGATAAACCAACCAATATTTCAAATGTGTACGCTAAAATCACTGGTTCGAGGCACCCGAATCACTGGGTCGTTATCAGTGGGCACTACGACTCCCGTGTAACGGATGTCATGGATGCCACGAGCATTGCGCCGGGAGCGAATGATGATGCATCCGGTGTCGCCGTTACACTCGAAGCGGCGCGTGTCCTCGCAAAGAGTAAGCCCGAAATCGGCATCATCTTTGCCGCCCTCACAGGTGAAGAGCAGGGGCTTCTCGGGGCCAAACACCTCGCGGAGAACCTCGCGGCCAAGGGGGAAACGGTTGTGGCGATGGCTACCTACGACATCGTTGGCAACTCAATGGGCGCTGATGGTCGTAAGCGAACAAACTACATCCGGATTTTCTCTGGTGGTGATACGCCAGGTGAGACCACGGTTTCGGCGACGCGGAGGCGTACCACGGGTCTTGATGCCGACTCACCAAGCAGGACACTCGCACGCTCGCTCGCAGATGTAGCCAAGCGCTATATCCGCGGATTTCACACGGAAATTGTGTACCGTCAAGACCGATTTGGCCGCGGTGGCGACCACTCGCCCTTTCACGCTGCTGGAGTTGCTGCGGTTCGCTTTACTGAGCCTAATGAAGACTGGACACATCAACATCAAGATCTGCGCGTCGATGCTGGAATTGATTACGGCGACAAGCCCGAGTATGTTGATTTTGACTATCTAACGAAGGTTGCAAGCCTTGCCGCTGCATGGGTGGCGGATGTAAGTCATGCTCCATTGCCACCAACAGGGGTTACGCTTGTCACAGACCTTGCACCGGTGACAACATTGAAGTGGCGTCCTAACCCGGATGCCATCGGCTATGAAGTCCTAGTGCGCCTCTCGACAAAGGCTGAGTGGGAAAAGACGATACCGATTGGCAAGCAATCAACGGTGGAAGCAAAGTTACCATTTTCAAAAGATGACTACGTGTTTGGAGTGCGCGCTGTTGGCAAAAACGGTGCACGAAGCATAGCGGTCATCGCTGGCAGGTAAACAAAATGTTACAAAACGCCATCCACGGAGCTGGAAAACACCGCTTCAAAGTCATCCCAAACTGGTTCAAATCTGGCAGTTTGCGTATCGGGAATGGCCACGGCGTCGTCATGACCTCATGCGGGTATCTAGCATTCCTAAACGATGGTCCCGATGCACAGCTTATTCTGATCGATCCGCAAACTGGCAAAGTGCAGCTTGCAAAGCAGCTAGGTCTTGCCAAGGCGCATGGCCTGACATGTGTCCGTGAGGCCGGACGGGATATTTTTTTCGCGACCTGTCTA
>JAURHZ010000243.1 GCA_030833025.1 Armatimonadota bacterium | reverse complement strand
CAACTACTGCTGCACCAATGACTACTACCAGTACTGGAGAACCAAATTCTACTACCAGTACTGCAGAACCAACGTCTGCCTCTAATTCTGCACAACCTACGACTACTACCAGTACTGCAGCACCATCGGCAACAACCAATGCCGCTTCTACTTCCTTCGCTCCCGGTGCTGCAAGACCGTGTGGAAAACCAACCACTGTGCATACTTTCGTTTCCGTACCGGCGAGAATATCTGATGCATCTGCAACCCAAGACGGCAAAATGCAAACCGATGCAAAGCCATAAGGCAATGCCTGTTCTACAAAGTCAATCGTTTCCCGTCGGGTTGCATCGGGACGTAAAAGCGTCTGGTCAATCATCCCATCAAGATGCTGACTACTCTTAAAGATATTCATCGCTTTGTTGCCGCCTTCAAGGATGCCACCGTCTCAGCAAGAACATCGAGACTTTTCGTTTCATGTAGCTGCTGAACAATTCTGCTCCCGACGACCGCCCCATCGGCGACCTGTGCCACCGCACGCACGTGTTCCGGCTGACTGATTCCGAAACCAACACAAACGGGGACTCCCGGGATGTTCGTTCGGATATTCTCAACCAAGTCTGCAATGCCATTACTAACATTGTCATGCATTCCCGTAATGCCTGTACGAGAAACACAATAGATAAACCCACCTGCCAACGGCCTGACCATGTCCATACGGACTTGCGTCGATGTCGGTGCAATCAGAAAAATCGTATCCAAACCTTCGGCAGTGCTTGCGACCTTCCATTCCTCGGCTTCATCGGGTGAAAGGTCCGTCAAAATCGTTGCATCTGCACCTGCCGACGCAGCGGCTGCAGCAAACTCCGCCATTCCAAATTGCATCACGGGATTCCAAGATCCCATCAAAACGATAGGAACTTCGACACCAGCATCACGGGCAGCCCGTACATCATCAAGCACAGATGGCGGTGTAACTCCAGCCTCAAGCGCGCGCATCGATGATGCTTGAATCACAGGGCCATCCGCGAGTGGGTCGCTGAACGGAATTCCAAGCTCAATGATGTCTGCGCCTGCATCGGCGATGGTCTTTATCACCTTCCACGTTTCACCAGGAAACGGGTCACCTGCGGTTACAAATACTACAAGGGCAGCTTCATTGCGGTCGTGAAGTGCATCAAAACAGGATTGCAAGCGACTCATAACTGAAAGCCTCCGAGGCGTTCCGCAACCGCTTCGACATCCTTGTCACCACGACCACTAAAACAAACCACAATCGTCTGGTCTGGAGACATCGTCGGCGCAAGCTTTCGTAGCTCCGCAAATGCGTGCGCAGTTTCGAGTGCCGGAAGAATACCTTCACGACGGCTTACCCATTGCAGGGCATCCAATGCTTCCTCATCATTGACAGCGGCATATTCAGCTCGACCGCGGTCTTTCAACGATGAATGCTCTGGTCCAACGCCTGGATAGTCAAGGCCAGCCGAGACGCTATGCGCTTCGGCAATTTGCCCGTGAACATCCTGAAGCAAGTAAGTAAGTGAGCCATGGAGCACACCTGGACGACCTAGAGAAAGCGTTGCGGCATGGCGTTCGGTACCGATTCCATCCCCAGCTGCTTCCACGCCAATCAAGCGAACGCTTTCATCGGAGACAAACGGATGGAACATTCCCATCGCATTCGAACCACCACCGACACATGCAAGGACTACATCCGGTAGGCGACCCGTTCGCTCAATCATTTGCGCACGCGTTTCGCGACCAATGACGCTCTGGAAATCTCTCACCATTGCTGGATAAGGATGCGGTCCAACGACGCTACCAATAATGTAGTGGGTGTCCGCGACATTGGTCACCCAGTCACGGAGCGCTTCATTTGTGGCGTCTTTTAATGTCTTCGTGCCACTCTCAACAGGTCGGACCTCTGCGCCAAGAAGCTGCATCCGGAACACGTTGAGCCGCTGGCGCTTGACATCTTCAGCTCCCATGTAAACACAGCACTGATAGCCAAACTTGGCACAAACGGTCGCCGTTGCCACACCGTGTTGGCCAGCTCCCGTTTCGGCAATGATCCGTGGCTTGCCCATTTTTCTGGCCAACAGAATTTGCCCAATGGTGTTGTTGATTTTGTGAGCACCAGTATGACAGAGATCTTCGCGCTTAAGATAAATCTTCGCACCACCAAGTTCATTGGTCAGATTCTCAGCGAAGGTCAGAGGTGTTGGCCGCCCAACGTATTCTTGTAGGTGGCGATCAAACTCAGCGAGAAATTCCGGGTCAGTGCGAGCTTCTTCATAGCGTCGCGCAAGTTCATCGAGCGCTGGCACGAGCGTCTCTGGAACGAAGCGTCCGCCAAATGGACCAAAATGCCCACGGGCATCCGGCTCGGATGTGAAGGAGGTACCTTGAATCAACGAAGACATGGGCGAAGTGTACCACCGTGATGCCTTGTTTTCTGCCACCTACGCCTCTTGAAAACCCGCTGAAAATGTATACTGATGACCGTGTCTGACACTATCAAACTGACATCGACATTTGTCAATTCCGACGGTCTTTCCATCCATTGGCAACAAGCGGGTTGCGACGTGCCGGATACGCTCTGCATTCATGGATTTTCAAGTTCGTTTAGGCGTAATTGGTATGGTGCTGGTTGGGTGCGGGCACTACTAAATGCCGGCCATTCCCCATGTGGACCAGATCTCCGAGGGCATGGACAGAGCGACAAACCTCACATCCACGGCGCATATCATCCATTAGTACACATATCCGATATCGATGCAGGCCTGACACAGCTTTGTGCGGACCGTGTCCATGTCATAGGTTTCTCAATGGGAGCTGCGGTGGCATTGCAATATGCGATGCTCAATCCAGAAAGGTGTAAGTCACTTACCTTGATTGGTGTTGGTGACAAAATTATTGATACGTATCCGCCACCCATGGAGCCGATGTGGATTGCAGATGCGCTTTCCACATCACGGCCCGATTTGATTTCATCGGCTGTTGGCCGCACATTTCGTGCATTTGCCGAGCGTGGTCAGAACGATCTTGAAGCCCTTGCCGCAATGATGCGTACCGGAGGCTGGCCAGGTCGCATTGTGGAACGCCACCCGCTCATCGTCCCGACGCAGCTCATACTTGCTGAACGGGATGCATTTATGCCTACAAACAGTCACCTCATCGAAGCTATTTCCCCTACTAAGACCGTTGTTATTCCAGGAACCGACCACCTTAGCCTTGCGCTCTCGTCGCAGGCAATTGCATCTACCTTGGAGTTTATTGGAGAAGCAGATGCATAGCCGGACCGTTCCCAATACATCATTTGTGGTTCTTGTTGCAGCGTGTGCAGCCGCTCGTGCATGGGCTCCAGAAGCCATCCACTACGAGCGTGTTATTGGCAACGGTGTAATCCTAAAACAGGACCTTTATCCAGCGGATCATCCGTCTGGTCCTCTAGCCGTGCATACATTTGACATTGCCACGCAAACTCCTGGAGTTCGCATCAGTGCAGCACTTGCGGGTGACACCGTGTGGGATACGGATGCAACATTTGGCCGGGAAGTCGTGTCGAAGCTTGCTGCGCGGCGGAAGGCATTGGCCGCGGTGAATGCTGGTTTCTTTCCATTTGCTGGGAACCCTATCGGTCTTCACATGGAGGCCGGCAATCTCATCACAGAGCCAACAAAAAATCGTTCATCGTTTCTACGACTCAAAAACGGAACCTACGCGATTGCATCCTATAGCTTCAAAGGCACGGTTACGATTGGCACGGTTTCCATCCAACTCAGCGGCATAAACCGAAAGCCCAATGCGATGGCAGAGAATATTGCATTTACGTCGCAGTTCGGTCCCCAAACAGTTGCTTTAGACAACCGCTATTGGCTGCAGCTGGATGTTCCAGATGGATCACTTCATACCGGAACGGTTACCGCGCCGGTTTCACTTACCGACAAGCTCCAACAGGTTTCTTTGTCATCCACATCTATTGCCATCGCGATCAGCCAGCAAGCATACGATTTATTGAAACCAGTCATCACTGATGGAAGCACTG
>JAURHZ010000242.1 GCA_030833025.1 Armatimonadota bacterium | reverse complement strand
CTGCCCCGTGCCGCGCCGGTTTGTAATTACGCCGTTCATCGCCTGTTGCACAAGTAGACGCGTTCTTTCAGACCAACCAACTGAGCCGACAACCTTACCTAGTCCATCTGGTTGCTGGACTTTCATTTCACTTGGGTTGGCAGGTTCTATGTGATCAAGAATATGAGGGACAATTCGGTTACCGTTGTTTGCAACGGTTGCAGCGAGTGATGCCATTTGAAGCGGTGTTGTTAGCATTGCCCCTTGCCCGATAGCCATATTTGCTGAGTCACCACTAAACCATCCTTCATACGGTTTCTTATAGTGGCGATAAATAGCCTCTTGTGACTTAGGACCATCGATGTTTCCATCAGATTCACTTGTTAGGTCGATACCTGTATCCATTCCCAAGCCAAATCGACGCGACCACTTTTCGAGCTCTTCCTGTCCAACCCAAATACCCAGCTGGCCGAAGTAAGCGTTACAAGAAACCGCAAATGCATCCATCATAGTTACATAACCGTGGTTACCGGTACATCCTAGAAAGGAACGCTTCCCAATACGCAAACCACCATCACAGCGTACAGCAGTGCCGGGCGTCACTTTACCAGTCTCGAGTGCTGCAGTCAGAGTCACAATTTTCATCACCGACCCAGGCGGTAACTGGGCCTGTGTTGCCTGATTGGTAGCATACGGTTTGATGTTAATGTCGTAGGTCCGCTTTGGCATCGGACGAACATTCCAAAGATTGAGGTCATATGTTGGGCTAGAGACAAAGGCAAGTACCTTCCCTGTCGATGGTTCAATAGCGACGACGGCTCCCTTCCGCTTACCCAGGGACTGTGCTGCGATACGTTGGAGTTTGTTGTCAATCGAAAGCACAATCCGATTGCCTGGTTGAGGAGGGATTACATTGACAGTCCGTCTCTGTCCACTTGTTCGATCAGTTGCAAATTCTTCATCACCTGGCGCACCCGCCAGACTTTGATCATAAAATCGCTCTATTCCCCCTCGACCGATAAAGTCGCTTGCTTTGTAGCGTAATCGAATTTCCGTGTTCTTTAAATCTTGTTCCGAGACCGGGCTTGTATAGCCAAGAATTGACGTAAACAGATTGCCATCCGGATATCGTCGCATTGGAACAACCTGAACAATCACGCCTGGCATTGTGTCGATATTTTCAAGAACGCGTGTCGCAATCCTTTGAGAAACGCTCTGCATAATGGCGACAGGCTCGTACTTCGGCCCACCAGAGACTGCTTTATAGTTCTCTTCAATACGTTTTTGATCAACTTCACACGCACGAGCCAAGCGCTTCCAGACCATTGGCAGTGTCGTCGGACCATTCGGAGTTGGTTCTGGTTTCTTCTTTGGCAGCCAGCCTGGTACGACGGCAATCACGTACTTGCTTGTCGTAGTCGCAAGCAGGTTGTGCTGAGAGTCAGTGATTTCGCCTCGGGGCGGTGTTGCTCTGGCGTGCTTCAGTGTATTTGAAATGGCACTTTCAAGATATTTGTCATAATCAAAGAACTGTAGCTGCCATAGTTTTATGACTAACGCCACAAAACCAACAAGAATCAGGGTTCCTAGGAGAACAATCCTTGTAATGACTCCATTGGAACTTTCTGGTGGCCCGGATGTACTAGCAGTTGCACTTTGGGAAAACCGCATCCCATTGGCAAATACGTTGCTTGCTGTCCGAAACCTGCTGTTAGTTGGGCCGTTCATCCGGTTGTGCCCCATGTAGATTACAGGTTCGCTTAGGTGCTTTGGACTTTGGCATCAATGGGCGTACAACTTCAACACAGTATTCATTTGCCCGAAGATTGCTATCGCTGCAGATCAAAACTTCAATTTCAGGATCAGGTTTGACTTCCGGTTTCTTGATTTTGACGGATGCAGGAGGTGGGATGACCGGCTGCGGCAAGTCTATTGGCTTTGATTCGTCGACAGGAACCGGCTCAACCGGCGTTGTCCCTTCAACATCCGGCTGCTGCAACGGCGCATCAGAATCAAGCCCAGCATCTTCTGGTGAAGTATCGACTTTAACTTCGGTGGGTTGAGATTCGTTCACTTTGCCAGATGGGTTCTTCTTAGGTGCATCTACAACAACGTTGTCATCGTTATTTTCAAGTGGCATGGCTGCAACGCGCTCGAGGTCAGCGAGAATATTCGGGGCATCAAGCATGATGCTGGCCCAAACTGGAGCACATACGCGACCACCGGTCACACCTTCCATCGGAAGATAGCGCACAGCTTCTTTACCATTGATACTTACCCGCTTGACGCCACACATATAAACCGTGGTCACAAGCTTGGGTGTGTATCCAACAAACCATGCATCCCGGTTATCACTGGTCGTCCCCGTTTTGCCACGTGCACCCTCAACACGATGAATTCCCCGAGCACCCGCAGCACTACCGTACTCGATCACTGCCTTTAAGCATTCATCCACCGACCGTACGGCAGCAGCCGATAGTGCATTTCGTGTCGACTCGATGCCATCAATAGGAATTGAATCGCCATCACCGTCAATAATTCCGACAATCGCAACTGGCTTTACTGCTGTTCCTGCATTAGCAAAAGTGCAATAGGCAGTTGTAAGCTCAAGTGGACTTACCGCTGCTGTTCCAAGTGCTAATGTCAAGTCCCTGTTCATGGGAACATCAAGTCCGGCACGCTTTGCCGTAGCGATGACATTCTTGATACCAACCTCATTGGCAACCGAAACAGCAATCGTATTTTTACTGGTTGCTACTGCGCTACGAATGGAAACACGTCCATACGAATATCTGCCACCGTAGTTTTTGGGTGTCCAATCTCCGTAGGTTGTTGGACCATCAAATCGGGATGAGTCTGGCGTAAGGCCTAAGCGATTGTCGCCAAATGCTGCAGCGTAAACAAAAGGTTTAAACGTGGAGCCACATTGGCTTCGTCCGGTGGCGTAGTTAAAGTTGGTCTTTGCGTAGTCGGAAGACCCCACCATCGCCCTAACGTATCCATTTGAAGGGTCCATCGAAACAACAGCGCCCTCTGTAACACCACTGTCGCTTCCTGATTGCAATCCTTCCTTGAGCGATTCAACGGCTTTGCGTTGGAGGTCCAGACTTAACGTTGTGTAAACCTTGAGCCCTCCACGATAGATTCGTTCACTTCCATGTTCTTTTACAAGCTTTCGTAACACCCAGTTCGTGAAATGAGGAGCGCGAAACTGTGTTCGGATTTTCGGGGCATCGGACATGATGGCCGGTACTTCCATCACCGCCGCCTGGTAGGTATCAGGCGTAACGTGGCCCAAATCTCTCATTTTTGCCAGAACAACATTACGTCTATTGATGGCAGCATCAGGGTTACGGAACGGATTCGTGTATGCAGGTCGTTGGGGCAATCCAGCAATGTACGCGCATTCTGAAACTGAAAGATCGCTCAGTGGCTTGTTGAAGTAGTACTTCGCGGCTGCACCAACGCCATAGATGTTTCCACCATAGTTGACTTCGTTTAGATAGCGCTCAAGAATCGTGTCTTTCGATAGCGTCTTTTCAATCTGAACGGCGAGAACCATCCCTTGCAACTTACGGTCTATCGTCTTCTTCCTGGTAAGAAGTCGGTTAATTGCAAGCTGCTGTGTGAGCGTAGATGCCCCTTCGCTTAGCTTCCATCGGAGGACGTTGCGATAGACAGCACGTGCAAGCGACCGAAAGTCGACGCCATTATGTTCATAAAACCGCTCATCCTCGATATCGATCGTGGCCTGCTTAAGGTTTTCGGGAATTTCGGCGAGCTTGACATTAATTTGATACCGATTCGATACCGTTCCGAGCTCAAGGTGCTTACCAGTCGCAGGATTGATATCGGCTGCATAAATCGTCGTTACGCCGCTTGGGGTTTCATTCTTGAGTTCCGCAGCAGAATTTGCCTGAAGACCGCGCGCAGCACGTAAAACAAAGTAACCGGTTGTAAGTACAACAACCGTAAGTAGCACGACGACAACGGTAAATACCCGCATTACCTTAGTAACGCGTGATACACCAACAGGTCCCGATTTCTGTCGTCTACGAGCCATCT
>JAURHZ010000241.1 GCA_030833025.1 Armatimonadota bacterium | reverse complement strand
CTTGCGGCCATTTGGCAGCGCAGGCACAGGCAACATATCAAAGGAAACAACAGAGTTTGGAATCTTCTCTACAAATGGCGAACGACCATCTGTAAGCGGATACGCAATGGTCTTGACAACCGGCGGAGCCACAGCAGCCACCTTTTTGGGTGCAGCTACTTTTGAAGTTTTAGCCTTCGGTGGCACGGACTTTGCCTTTGCCGATGTCTGATAAGTTGGTGCTACCAGCGATAGGATGCTAACCATGGTGAGAACAATAGCAGTCACGTCCCGATACTCCCAGTCCGGTGTCACTCCAGAGCAGCAACCCGCTCCTGGAGATACACAACGATTTCAGTATACGGAAATCCACATGGGTGTGCCTGTAAGAATAACAGTTTCCCATGCAAATCAGGCATTGGTAGAGCGTGCCGTGAAAGTCGGATACAAGGCGATTGCCGACCTTGAGCAGGTTACATCAGATTACCGGCCGACTAGTGAGTTGATGCAGCTTTGTGCAAAGCCACATGGCATGCCTTATGTTGTTTCACCTCAACTTTACACAATATTGCGCAAAGCCCTTGAAGTGGCCTCCCTTACAAAAGGTGCATTCGATCCTACTGTAGGCCCTTATGTACAATTGTGGCGCGTGACGCGCAAAACAGGAAAGCTGCCGAGTCCCAAAGAACTGATGTCCGCTCGCGACCGTGTAGGTTACCAGCATGTCATCCTCGGAGATAACGATTCAACCATCACCCTTAAACGTCCCCGGATGCAGTTAGACCTTGGTGGAATTGCAAAGGGTTCTGGTATCGATGCGATAGCACAAGGTATACGGCAGTTTGGAATCCGCTCTTATCTCATCGAAGCCGGCGGCGATATGTTCGCAAACGGCGTCAAATCCAACGGTGAAGCATGGAAGGTTCAGGTTGGACGGCAAGTTGTTGATTTGATGGGTGCGCTCTCAATCAGCGGGGATGCCAGCCAGTATATTAAGATCGGAAACCGCCGCTACAGTCATATCATCGACCCACGAACGGGCCTCGGGATGGAATCCCCCCGCCATGTTGCCGTCCGTTGTAGCCGATCAGAGGATGCAGACGTCATCGCGACAGCCGCATGTGTGCTCGGCCCCAAGTCAGCGGGTATCCTCAGCAGCTTATACCAGCGTTCGCAAATTGAGTTTCTGGACAGAAGTGACATCCCGTAACTATGCAAACATTCCCAATCGATATCAGCGTAACCACGTCCAATAGCACGCCCGTCTGGCCGGGGCATCCAAATGTTAGCCTTAGACAGACTGCAGCCCACGACAACGGCGATATTGCGGAAATCACGCACATCGATATGGGAGCGCATACGGCGACACACCTCGATGCTCCACGCCATTTTGTCCCCGGGGGCGGCTCAGTCGATACGCTTGATCTTTCAATCCTAATGGGTCCTTGCCATGTACATCACGTCACCTGCACAGGTGTCCTGACGGCAGAATACTTTGCCAGCCAAGACCTTCCAGATGACTGTACTCGGTTGCTCCTGAAGATTGATGACCATGCAGGGCGACTATACGACGCTGCATTCTATGAAGACTACACAGCGATTGATCACACTGCAGCCACCTACCTTTTGAGTCGAGGGCTTAAGCTCATTGGAACCGACTATCTTTCGATAGGCCCGTTTCACTCTGGGAATGTTGAGACTCACCAAGCCCTACTTGGTAACGGAGTCATTATTGTGGAGGGGCTAGACCTGTCTCAGGTAGATGCAGGTGCTTACCAGCTGGTCTGCCTTCCGATTCGTATTGCGTGTGACGGAGCTCCGTGCCGGGCTATTTTGATGCCAGCAATAATGGGCTGATAGTTATCCAAACTGCGCACGGCAAAATAAATAAACGCCGCCCCGGCGAAGCCGGGGCGGCGTTTTCAACTCATCGGTTCAACGATTAGCGGCCAGCGTAGCGCTCAGCAACCTTATCCCAGTTCACAACGCTCCAGATTGCCGACAGGTAATCAGGACGCTTGTTCTGGTACTTCAAGTAGTAAGCATGCTCCCAGACATCGATTCCAAGGACCGGGGTTCCAGCGCATCCAGCAACTGCTGCACCCATAACTGGGGAATCCTGATTAGGAGTACTTGCAACGCTGAGCGTTCCATCAGCGGCAGCAATCAGCCACGACCAACCACTACCAAAGCGCTTCGCACCCGCATCGGACATGGCAGCCTTCAGGGCATCCACGGAGCCAAATGCAGCATTTATTGCAGCAAGCAAATCACCTGTTGGCTCATTGGAGCCGCCTGGCGTCAAAACATCCCAGAACAAATCGTGGTTAGCATGCCCACCACCATTATTTCGAACGGCGCCGCGGATTGCATCAGGAACCTTCGACAGGTCTGCAATCAACTCATTCACCGACAGTTCCTGCAGCTCTGGATTGTCCTTGAGGGCAGCATTCAGGTTGTTGACATAGGCCTGGTGATGTCGGTCATGGTGGATTTCCATGGTAAGCGCATCGATGTGTGGCTCGAGAGCATCAAATGCGTAAGGCAACGGCGACAATGTATGGCTGGCCATTGGTACTAACTCCTTTTGTGTGTGAATCACACGTTGTTCCCAGTATACCTGCCAGCGATTCGACATCTGGTGATATCCCAAAGGCTTATCGTCAACCGCTACACACCCGGATCAACGCCATTGCGTAAAACTTGTAAATCCGCATCCTCATACGGTCGATACGCATCCCCCACGCGCGCACGCTCGCACCACGATGCATCCGAAATCAATCCACGCGCCAAGGCAATGCCCTCTGCATATCCACTTTCACAATATTCTGCAGCACCATCCGGGGACAAAAAGTTTCCCGCTACGACACGCGGGAGGCTCGATGTCCGCCTTACCCACTCTGGCAGCAACGTCGTCGTTCCAAAGTACCCGCGACGCGATTCCCGCCAGCAAGAAATATCCCAGACATCCACTCCAGCGACCTCCAGCGCTTTCAAGTATTCAGCCAGCGACTCTGGGGTTACAGGCTCATCGGATGCCGCAGGGTCATCACTGTGGATGCTAAAGCGGTACATAATCGGCACGCGATCGCCAACCACCGAACGCACAGCCTTGACGACCTCCTCAGCGAAATACGTAGGATGCCCCCAAACGTCATCTCTACGATTCACATCACGGCGCCAAAACTGATGCAAAAGATAACCATGCGCCCCATGTAACTCCACAAAGTCACAGCCAGCATCCAGACTTCGCTTTGCACCCTGCGCAAACGCATCAATAACCGTCAATATCTCATCGACTGTCATCGCACGCGCCGGGTCAAAGGCATCCCGCTTCCAAGCACTTGGACAGATTGGCGTATGACCAAGCAGCGCATCGTGACTCGCTGCACCGCTGTGATACAGCTGCGTTCCAAAGAGCACACCCTCAGCATGAGCGGCATCCACGCAACGCTTCCATCCATCGATGTGATCATCCGTATGAATTGTCATCGCGTTGGGCCATCCAAACCCGGATGCATGAACAGCAGCGGCAGCACCAATAATCGTTCCGACTCCGCCCTTCGCCCGGGCTTGATACCAAGAAACAATCCAGTCATTCAGACGCCCATCGGGCTCAGCTGTAGCGAGAGTCATCGGTCCCATAAATGTGCGGTTACGCGCCGTAACGTCTCCGCGTCCAAATGCAAACGGCTCCCATAGCGAATCGTACATAGCCGTACCTTACCGCAAAATGTGTGAGAAGCAGTCACACCGTAGGGAGCATGATTCCCTACTAATGCGTTGATACAAAATCATACGAAATGCGACAAAACTCAAAGCCCTACATCAGCGTGAGATTTGATCGGTATCGTATGAACGATTGACTACTCCCACATCCACTTAGGTTTGTTGAAGCAAGCATCCCTTGATATAACTCTGCGTTGATATGGAAAGCGAAAGTCCAAAACCCCCGCGCCTCGAAGACATCGCACAGCGCGTCGGTATCAGCCGCTCCGAAGTAAGTCGTGTCCTAAATAACAGGGTTCGACCTGGGCGCTCCGTATCCATTGAACGCCAAACACAAATCCGAGCG
>JAURHZ010000240.1 GCA_030833025.1 Armatimonadota bacterium | reverse complement strand
ACCAAAACGGTTTGGATTCCCGCCAAGGAAGACATTGATGCCAAAAAGGCGTACCGCTATCGCATTGAAATCTCGGATGACAACAAGACTTGGCGGGATTTCGCCGACCGCTCGGCGATGGACAATGTTGGTGCCGAGTACGCGGATGAGCGCACCGCAAAGGCCCGCTATGTTCGCTTGACCCTCACTGCCCGTAAGGGTGGAACAGAAAATCTCGACCGTCCAAAGGTGGCTGAGCTGATGGTTTTTGGTAAGCCAGTGGCAAAGCGGTAGCGAGCTCCAACGCACTGGATGCGGGTGATATACTCGCATCCAAGCGGGCATTGCTGCCTTCCCGACCGATGTTGGTCATGTTGGGAAGGAGTGTGCCATGGGAATGTTTGCAGGGTATTCATCCGGTCTCAGCTTTGATGAGCTGATAGATAAATGCGGTCAGCCGCGTCCATATGCAAAAGTGCTGGTCGATGCCATCAATGACCTTGGTCCCGGCGAGTTTGAACGCAGACAGGCGCTTGCTGACCTCAGTTTTGTCCAAAGCGGCGTCACGTTCACCGTTTATTCAGATTCTCGTGGAACGGAGAAAACGTTCCCCTTCGACCTCATCCCAAGGCTTGTTCCCGGCTCCGAATGGAAATCCATCGAGGCTGGACTTGCCCAGCGGCTAACGGCGCTCAATCTCTTTCTACACGATATCTACCACGAGCAAAAAGTGCTCAAAGATGGCATCATCCCGCGGGAAATCGTCACCGCAGCAGCACACTTTCGCCCAGAGTTTATCGGCGCCGACCCGCCGGGTGGTGTCTATGTACACATCTCAGGCTCCGACCTTATCCGTTCACCTGATGGCTCGTGGCAGGTCCTTGAAGACAACCTCCGGACCCCGAGTGGCGTCTCGTATATGCTGGAAAACCGCGCGGTCCTAACGCGTATCGTGCCGGATATCTTCCGCAACCAGCGTATTCGTCCCGTCCACCATTACGCAGCGCAGCTGATCGCGAACTTGCGTGCCCTCGCGCCGGATGGCCGTGACAACCCCAATGTCGTTATCCTGACGCCGGGAAGCTTTAACTCCGCATACTTTGAACACGCATACCTCGCGCAGCAGCTTGGCGTTCCGCTGGTCGAAGGACGCGATTTGGTCGTAGCCGACAACATCGTGTATATGAAAACCACACATGGCCTGCAGCGGGTGGATGTCATTTATCGCCGCATCGATGATGACTTCCTCGACCCGCTCACCTTCCGGCCGGATTCCGTCCTTGGCTGCCCCGGAATCGTAAATGCCTACCGCGGCGGAAATGTTGCGCTTGCAAACTCGATTGGAACGGGCGTCGCGGATGACAAAGTCGTTTACGCCTATGTCCCCGAGCTGATTCGCTACTACCTCGACCAGGAACCGATCATTGGCAATGTCGAGACTTTTCTCGCATGGAGGCCAACGGACTTGGAATACATCACCGACAACATCGGGAAGCTTGTCGTGAAAGCAGCGAACGAGAGCGGCGGTTACGGGATGCTGATCGGTCCGAAGTCAACGCTCGCCGAGCAGGCGGAATTTGTGGACAAAGTCCGTGCAAACCCGCGCAACTACATCGCCCAGCCACTGATTGAGCTCTCAACCGCCCCAACCTATGTCAATGGCGATGTCGACAGTCGCCACGTTGACCTGCGACCATTTGCGCTCTATGGCCGCGATGGCCGCACGACGATTGTCCCTGGCGGACTTACCCGCGTCGCTCTGACCAAGGGAAGCTATGTGGTGAACTCAAGCCAAGGCGGCGGGTCAAAGGACACTTGGGTGGTGGACACGGATACGACACCGGAGGTGCCAAATGCTATCGCGTGAGGCGGATGCCTGTTACTGGATTGGACGCTACGTAGAGCGTGCGGAAGCTACAGCCCGGATGGTAGATGTCCATTACCACACAGCGCTCGAATCAAATCGAACCTTATTCGCCTGGTCTAGCCTGCTGAGCGTTGCAGACGCTGTCGAAGCATTTGCAAGCCGCAATGTCCCGATGACCGATGAGTCTGTCTTGGCCTACTTCTGTTTTGATCAGGACAACCCGGATTCCATCATTCGAAGCTGGACGGCCGCTCGCGAAAATGCACGCACGATTCGGGATGAAATCGCATCCGAGATGTGGGAAGCCCTCAATGTAACCTATCTCGAACTCGGTCGCTGGAACATTCAGCTCCTCCTCCGCAGGTCGCCATCCACATTTTTCGCCTACGTGAAAGAGTCGGCCCACCGTTTTCAAGGGACGCTTGACCGCACCCTGATGGATGGCGAAGCAAAGGAATGGATCAACCTTGGGCGGTTTATCGAACGGGGAGATCAGACAACGCGCCTCCTCGATGTCAAGTATCACGACCTGTTGCCCGGGCTCAAACAAGCACAAACGCTACAGGGTGGGATGCATCAAGAACAACATCTCGCTGCGCCAGATCCCTATGGAATTGGCGGGCCGTTGGATGAACACGGCTGGGCATCGATTCTGCGCAGTGTCAGTGCCTTTGAAATGTTCCGGAAGACGCACCGGGATGGAATCACGCCCGTCAATGTCGTCGACTTTTTGGTGCTAAATGCACGCTTTCCAGCAAGTATCCGCTACTGCATTGGACAGTCAACGCAAAGCCTCACGCGTATCAAGGCTGCGGGAGCCACGCCACGCGGCCACGAAGCAGACCGCATCGCGGGACGTCTACTTGCCGACCTCACCTACACACGGGCGAACGAAATTATCGCTAGTGGTCTGCACGAGTTTCTGCAGCAGGGACAGGAACGTATTAATACCCTCGGGGATGCCATCGCACAGGAGTACCTTACGTACTGATGGAGCTGCAGATTACGCATACCACCACATATCGCTATGCCGGGCCAGCCAGCCAGTCGCATAATGAGCTGCGCCTTGCTCCGCTAACGGATGCTCACCAAGAGTGCATCGATTCATCTATCACGGTTACCCCTACCGCAAAAATGTTTCACTTTCAGAGCCCCGGGGGGCGTGTGGATCACTTTGACTTGCACACACCGCATAGCGACCTCGTCATCCGTGCCGATTCCCGCGTCGTAACACGCCTTGATGATCCCTTTGCCAATATGAATCTCGTCGCGGATGACTGGGATGAGCTAACAGATGCATTTCGCGCCGAGAACTGTGACTGGCTAATTGAGACATCGAGGGTGAACTACCGCGATGCTGCGCTTAAAGATGGCATCGCAGAGCTGATGCACGCTGCACGCCGGGCTGCGGAATATCCGAGTGTTGCCAGTACGCTGATTGCGCTCATCAACATTATCCATGACCGGTTTCCGTACTCTCCTGGCGCAACGCACGTGCATACGGCGCTTGCCGATTTGTTCCATGGCGTGCGGGCAGGCGTCTGTCAGGACCACGCGCACATCATGCTGGCGGTGTGCCGGTCGGTGGGTATCCCGTGCCGCTATGTCAGTGGGTATCTCTACACCAGCCACGGCTTGGTGAGCGGTGACCAGATGCACGCTTGGGTCGAATGTTTGATTCCAAGCAATGAGCATTTGCGCGACCAGCCACGCGGTGAAGAAAGTGGTGCACCAGCAGGTTGGGTGTGGCGTGGGTTTGATGCTACAAATCGCATCGTGGCAGGCAAGAGTTTTGTCAAATGTCATATTGGCCGGGATTACACCGATGCTGTCCCAACAAAAGGCATATATACAGGCTTTGCGACGACAGACCTACTTGTGGATGTCCATGTCCGGCAGCTGGAGAATGGCTTGCCAGTTGACGAGGATGCGCCAGCGTTGACACTTCGCTAGCAAGTGTGGTGAATTACAGCCATGCAGCAGCTCTATGGTGAACAGAAACCCGATAAGGCCCGAAGCTATAAGTACACGGGAGGCTTTTTCTGGTTTCTCACTGCCCTCTGTGCATCGGCGATCGGCCTTGTGCTCTGGATCTGTGTACCGGCAATCTTCAAGACGATCGAGACCGCGCGTAACAGCAGTCCTGAGATGCAACTAATGGACATCGGTGCCGTAGCAATGGTGATTTTGGGGATGTTAGTGATGGCATCGGTCCCGCTATTAATGGCGGTTGTGATGCTC
>JAURHZ010000023.1 GCA_030833025.1 Armatimonadota bacterium | reverse complement strand
TGCCGATGATGATGCCTATAGCCAGTGGCCATTTTGTCGAGAGGAAGTCGGACGATGTCAGTAAGAATCGTGTTGTGATCGGGAGGTCATCCCCGAGGTCCTTGAAGACGCCACTCATTTTAGGCACGACGAATCCAATCAGGAAGGCAACTACGAATACCGCCGTGGCAGCAAGGATGCTTGGATAGACCATCGCGCTCACGATCTGAGACCGTCTTGCGACTTCTTTTTCTTGAAAATCAGCCAACCGACCGGCCACCTCAGGGAACTGACCAGATGCCTCACCTGATCGCAACGTCTGTGTAAAGACATCGTTGAAGTAGCGCGGATACTTTGCTAGCGCTTCGCTTACCGGCATACCACCGCGGACATCTTCGAGGACGGTTCCACAGAGTGCGATTAACTGCTGATTTTCGGTCTGTTCTCCGACAACTTGCAGGACACGGTCAAGTGGGAGTCCAGCTCCTGAAAGGTCAGCAAGACGGCGTGTGAATGTCGCTAGGTCCTCTCGGCTCGGAGCGCGGCCACCCTGTGAGAAAGCAGCTACCGGATTTGTAGATGCCTTTTGCTCTGAGATTTCGGTGACGTAGCGACCGGCAGAGGCAAGCTGTGCAATCGCTGCATCTTTTGTGTCGGCATCAACGACGCCCGTGCGTTTGGCGCCCGTGGAATCGATTGCAGTATAGGAAAACTGAAGACTAGCCATTAAAGTCCATCACGCTGGCAAACACGCAGCACTTCTTCCGCAGTCGTCTTTCCGTCCATCACGGATAGGCGACCATCACCGAGCAATGTACGCATTCCGTACGCAGCAATCGCATGATCCCGCAGCTGCGTACTGTTCGCACGCTCAACAGTCATCCTGCGAATCGGTTCATCCACATGGAAGAGTTCATACAATGCTTGGCGACCTTTGTAACCAGTGTTTTGACACTTGTCGCATCCAGTTCCACGGCGGAATGTCGCAGTGGCTGCCATTTCATGTGTAACGCCGATTGCTCGCAGTGACGCTTCCGTCGGGGTATCAGGAGCAGAGCACACTGGACACAGGCGTCGGACGAGACGCTGGGCCACAGCTCCAATGAGGGAGGAGGCGACAAGGTATGGCTCTACGCCCATGTCTAGCATTCTAGTGATCGACCCCGGAGCATCATTTGTGTGCAGGGTACTAAACACAAGGTGACCTGTAAGTGCAGCGTGGATGGAAATTTCTGCGGTTTCATGGTCACGGATTTCACCAACCATGATGACGTCCGGGTCCTGACGGACAATGCTGCGAAGTCCGCTTGCAAAGGTCAGTCCGATATTGGGGCGAACCTGAATCTGTGAAATACCTGTGACTTGGTACTCAACAGGGTCTTCGATTGTGAGGATGTTAGTTGTAGGCGACCAGATCTCTTGTAGAGATGCATAAAGTGTCGTTGACTTACCAGAGCCTGTTGGGCCGGTTACCAGAACAACACCGTAGGGAGTGTGGATAAGGTCTCGGTAGTGGGCAAGTAAGTCCGGACGCATCCCGAGCTCTTCGAGCCCGAGCATCGCAGTACCCTTGTCGAGAATACGCATTACAGCTCGTTCGCCAAACACCGTCGGAACAATGCTCACACGAACATCGATGGATCGACCTGCAATCACCAGCTTGATGCGACCATCTTGTGGAAGTCGACGCTCTGCAATATTCATCTCGCCCAAAATCTTGAGGCGGGAGATAAGGGCAGCGTGCATCCTCTTAGGTGGATTCAAAGTGCTTCGGAGCATGCCATCCACACGGCTACGGACCTTGACTTCACGTTCATAGGGTTCGATGTGAATATCACTCGCGCCGTCACGAATCGCTTGGGCGAAAATCAGGTTAACCATCTGAACGACAGCCGTCTCACCGGCCATCTTTTGGAGGTCAGCCAGATCGGTTGTGTCATCAATCTCAGTTGCAGCAGATCCATCTGAGTTACCCGGAAGATCTGAAAGTATCTTCTCCAGAAAAACTTCTTCGATGAGTTCGCGGATACGCTGCGGGTCCCCGATGACGGCCCTAACAGGCATCCCCAGAACCATTCCAAGCTCATCGACAGCCCCAAGGTTCTCAACGGTACCAATCGCAACGTAGAGAATTCCATTCTCGGTTGCGAAGGGTAGTACTTGTCTCTGGATGGCAAATTCGGGTTGAACGGCATCTAACGCGTCCGGGGATGGTTTGATTTCATTCAAATCCACGGTTGGGAATGCATATTCTGGTGATGTGGTGATGGAAAAGTTCATGAGCCGGGGTTGATAGACGCTTATAGGGCGTCACTGGTTCAATATCCCACAGACTGTAAAAAGATGGCAATATACTGTAGTCGTTAATCTTTGGTTAACGACAGCTGTGGCAATTGACTGCAACAATCAAATCGATGAACGAAGCCAAGATTCTTGTCGTAGACGACGAGCCAACGCTTTCGGAGGTTATTTCGTATAATCTTCGCCAGGCTGGTTATGTTACGGTCACGGCTGCCGATGCAGATGAGGCACTGAGGATATTCAAGGAAGAAAAGCCTGACTTGATTCTTCTTGATGTCATGCTGCCGCAGGGGTCTGGATTCGATGTCTGTCGCCTAATACGACAACAGGGGAGTAACGTACCTATCATCATGTTGACTGCGAGGATTGCTGAATCTGACCGAGTTCTTGGGTTTGAGCTTGGCGCGGATGACTATATCCTCAAACCATTTGCTACGCGTGAGCTCATCGCACGTGTAAAAGCGCTTCTACGCCGCTCTCGGTCGACATCGGATGAGAATCCAGTGTCCGAACTGCTCGTATCAGCAACACTCGGGATGACCATCGATACGGATAAACGGTCCGTTTCAGTCAATGGTCGTGAAGTCAAACTATCCCGCAAAGAATTTGAAGTGCTTGCTCTAATGGTCACGCATCCTGGTCGCGTGTTCGAGCGTTCCGTTTTGTTGGAGCGTATCTGGGGCGGTGAAGCTGTGGTTGATGAACGTACGGTTGATGTTCACATTCGTTGGCTTCGTGAAAAAATTGAACCCGAACCATCTAAGCCTGTACACCTCTTGACTCTAAGAGGTATTGGATATAAGTTTCAGCCATGAGGCCTGGATGGACTTGGCTGTCCGATGCACTGGATGTCCCATTCTTAGTCGTTGACCATAAACGCGATATAAGGCACATTAACAAGCATGCTCAAGGGCTATTTTCCCTTGATAAAAAGCGTGGGAAGAGCTTGGCTGGTAAGTCTTTACTAGCCATTTCGCGCAACAAGCAGCTCGATGAACTCGCCAAGAAGGCAATACGAACCGGTCAGGCTGGACCGATAACCGTTATCTTACGCTCAACCAAAGACCGGACATTTCAAGTCCGAGCAGTTAGCAGCGGAAGCGAATCATCATCACTGGTAGCGCTCTTTTTCTCGGATTTAACCGACATTGAGCACTTGCGTACTGTTCGTACGGACTTCGTTGCGAATGTCAGCCATGAGCTACGGACACCACTTGCAAGTATTAGAGCACTCGCAGAGACGCTTAACTATGGGGCGATAAACGACGCTGCAATGTCCGAAAGGTTCCTTGGGACTATTATTAAGGAAGTAGACCGGCTAGTTCGTCTTTCCGAAGATCTTTTGTTACTTACCCGGGCTGAGTCAACGATAAGGACCCTCGGGCACTTTGATCTCCGTGATGTTGTACAGGATGTTTACGACCGACTTGTGTCTGTAGCTGACCGCAGAGGGGTGCAATATACGCTGTCCTTGCCTGAGTCGAAAGTATTCATTTGCGCTGACTACTCTGAAGTAGATCAAGTAGTTTTCAACCTTATCGATAATGGTATCAAGTACACACCAACCGGTGGGACGGTGACCGTTTCGTGTGCTCAGAGTGGTCAGGACGCACTTCTGATGGTTGCAGACACGGGTATTGGGATGTTGGTTGAGGACACTGAGCGTATCTTCGAGCGCTTCTGGCGTGCTGATCGTGCCCGGAAAATGATGAATGATCAGGGAAGCACAACAAGTGGAACTGGACTCGGTCTTTCCATCGTAAAGCACATTGTTGAGGCCAATATGGGTACGATTGCCGTCGAGAGTGAGCTGGGAGTAGGGTCAACCTTTACTGTCAGGTTGCCAATATCGGAACCTGAACCGTATGCTGTAGACCCGGATCCCAAAGATGAATGACCAAG
The DNA here is from genome assembly GCA_030833025.1 of Armatimonadota bacterium. Lineage (GTDB taxonomy): Bacteria > Armatimonadota > Armatimonadia > Armatimonadales > Armatimonadaceae > CAIRTT01. The sequence continues at coordinate 10,877 of JAURHZ010000023.1, read as the reverse complement.
CACCAACCCCAATCACTGACCAAATTGCAAACCTACCACTGCCGATCATCGTTGCTATCATCGCTGGGGCAACCTTCTTAAGGTTCATCTTCCGAAAAACTGACCATCCGCTAGTCCGTGGAGTCACCGATCTCTGCGATACGTGCGCTTTTGTTGTGGCATTGGCATTTCTGATCATTCGGCCGTTTGTTGCTCAGGCGTTCTACATTCCAACGGAATCGATGGTCAACACACTCCTCGTCAATGACCGTCTCGTTGTCGACCGTATCTCTTACCGACTTGGCAAACCACAGCGAGGAGACATTATCGTTTTCGATGCTCCTCCAACGGCCACAAATGGCAAGAAACTTGACTTCATCAAACGTTGCGTTGCAATCGAAGGTGACACCATCGAAGTCCAGCCACCCAAAATGATGGCAGGTGATCGTGAAATCGATGCGATAGCAATGACTGGCATGGACTGGCATCGCTTGCTTCGTGAAATCCTGACGACACAAGAAGGATCCGTAAAGTTTCTCGAAACTGGTGTGAGCATCGATGCCGGTGCACCGATGGGTATCGCTGACTTTCAAAATCACCTGAAGAGCAAGCTTCAAGAATACGTAAAGGCTAACGGACCATCCCTTACAGTGACGATGGCACAGCAGTTAATTGATGCAGGATCAGATCTGAAGATTACTCCTGGCCGCACGCTGATAAACGGCAAAGTTGCTGCAGAACTGTACACGCGTGAAGATCCAGACTATGTGTTGCCGACCTTGACCATAGGCAAGGATGAAGTGTTCATGCTAGGTGATAACCGAAACTTCTCACACGACAGCCACATGTGGGGAGCGCTCGAGACGAAGCGCATTGTTGGTAAGGCGCAAGCGATCTGGTTTCCCTTTAACCGTGTACAGCTGCTACAGGCTCCCTAGAATTCACTTGGCTTTACGGTCATCCCGGATGACTAGCGCATCAACTACGCCAATGATTCTTTCTGTGTTATCAGGCTTTTAACAGTTCAGCAGGCCCGGCGGTTCGTTTCGTCCGTATTAAGAGGGCGAAAAGCCCGGCTATATATGGCACCATGGCAAGAACATCGGCGTCTACCTTTATACCTTGCGTCGCTGCAACCAATTGAAGTGCATCTAATGCTGCGAAACCAAGGGATGCGGCAATAACGGTAGCGAGCTGCCATCGACCAAAGACGATTGCCGCAAGGGCTAAATAGCCTCGTCCGTTTGTCATATTTTCAACAAATGTTCCGATACCCATTAGGGGCAATAGGGCTCCTCCTAACCCTGCGAGAGCGCCGGCTGTGACATGGGAAAGTAGTTTTACACGGACGGTATCGATGCCAAAGATACGTGCTTGGAGCTCTGATTCACCTGTCATGTCAAGCTTGAGACGTATTTTGGGGGTTGCACAACCTCCTGCTAACGCGACAACACATCCTGTCGCGATCATAACCCCGGTAGCTGTTGAGACGGTTGGCACGCTCTCAGCGGATGGGATAATTCGTTCTGTAAACGATGTCGCAGCAAGTGCAAGCATGTTCAGACCGACCCCAGCAACGACATCCTTGACATTTGCGCGATGTACAAGCAAGTAGTGGAAGCCTGTCACCACAACGCCTGCGGTCAACCCGTAGATCAAACCGGTAACTCCACCTCCGGCACGAATTGCAATGAACGCGGATGTCAGCATTGTGCCTTCAAGAAATAATGCTGCCGTTCCAGATTTTTCGCAGACAAGTCCACCGGTAGCGGCCAGTAGAATTGGAAGTCCAAGGTTTGTAGTTGCCGTAAGCCACGGAACAAGCGTCATGTTGGAAAGATACCCTTCGCAGGCAGATTAGGTGCGCGGTTGCTTTCGATATCGAAAAAACGCGGCGGTAAGAAATACGAGAGCTCCTACCAGCGAGCCGACCTGGCGGGGAAGCGATGTTGCCAGTGACAGTGCATCAGATAAATGCGATATGCACCCCATCAGGAATGTAGATGGAATCAGCAGCCAGGCACTTGGTCCAGCGAGTAACCCTACAACTAGACCATCAAAACCTACTCCGCTCCCGTAGAAATCGGCTGGAAACCTCCGGAATGGACCCGCAGACCCAATGGAAATTGCTCCCGCTAGTCCAATGAGGCCTGCAGCACCCGCCATGATCATCATTCGCGTCCTAACGGGGTTTAGCCCAGCCACATTGGCCACTCCATCGGTCGTACCGAGTGATCTGAAATATCGTCCGATTGTGGTCTTATGTAGTACATAAATGTAGGCTGCGAGAAGAATGCATCCCAGAACAAGCCCCACATTAACATCTGCATCCGTTGTCATTAGAGGCAGTGTCCAGAGTAACTCTCGCGTATGAGGGGCATCGGATGCGGGGTCGCGCAACGGTCCGCTTGCCAGAAACCGGGTTAGTAACTGAAGGACATAGTTGATGAGGAGGCCACTGATCACTTCGTGTACCCCATTCACTTCACGGAGCCAGCTGATTAGGAATCCGAAACAGCTACCGATTGCAAATGCTGCAGCGAGACCTATCCACAGTCCAAGTGGGGTGTTCGGGAGGGATGTTCCGACCAATGCGACCGTGAGGCCACCTGCGGCATATATGCCTTCACCAGCAATGAGGATACGCCCAGTTGTAAGAGATACATGAACTGCTAAACCCGTAATCATTAGGGGAGTGGCGATTGTCAACAGCCGTAAAATCGCCACTGGTGAGCCAAAGGCAATCTTAAAAACATCCGGCTGAAGAAACATCAGTAACAGAACGCAAATCACCGAAGCAACTACTGACAGAGCGACCGTGGTGTGTTTCACTAAATGATCGCCTCCACTAATGACGTTTCCGTCCACATTGATACAGGCCTCGTTTCCGTAAGACGACCATTGGACACGATACTAATCTTGTCGCAGGTGTTCATAAGGAAAGTGAGGTCATCGGAGTAAACGAGGATTGCTGATTTGTCTCGCTTCGATGCTGCCTTAATATTTCTGGAAATGGCATTGCTGGCACCACGATCGAGACCGCGAGTAGGTTGGTTTATCACCAGCACTCTGTTTTCACGCTCCAGCTCCCGACCTACGAGAAACTTTTGTTGATTTCCACCGCTTAGCGTGCTTACAGTGCGCGAGACTTCACGCGGACGTACATCATAGGCTTCCATAATCACTTCCGTTGCAGCTGCTTCAATGTTCGTACTGCGGAGCGGCAACCAGGCCCCGAGGGCCTTTTTCGGAAGCTGGCCAAAACTCATATTCACACCAAGTGTCTCTGACGAAATCAATGCATCTAGATGCCGATCTGCAGGAATATAGCCAATGCCCATATTTCGTCTCGCAGAGATTGAGAGTGTGTCAATATTGATGTCGTTCATATGCACGGTAAGTCCATCCTGGCGACACAAAGCCAGTGATTTCAACCACTTATCGTAATCAGAGCCATCCAATCCAGCTATGCCATGTACTTCATGTTCATATATGCTTAGCGCTTCTCCATTGCCTGAAATTCGAACAAGTGGGTCCCCATGAAACTCCTTTGCGGCGGTTGGCTGATGTTCGGATTGAGAGCTCGATTGTGGTGCCATGCCACCGATAATCTCCTCGATGGAAATATCATCGGTGGGGCGTGTGAAGATGAGCTTTCCAGCTCGCATTACCGTTACACGTGAGCATTGGGCTTTAATGTCTTCTAACTTATGCGTAGCAATAACGACGGTCAGTCCATTTTTGACTTCGGCTTGGATGAGAGTCCAGAAATGTATGGCATCTACATGTGACATGACAGCTGTTGGCTCATCTAAAAGTAACAGTCCCGGCTTGGAAGCAAGCGCACAGGCAAGCTGTAGTAGCTGGCGTTGATGCATCGATAATTCAGAAACTCGGATTTGCGGGGAAGCTCGTAAGCCAACCAAGGTGAGGAGTTGGACCACTTCATCGGAACTTGTTAGTACGTTGACCGCAACCGATGCACACTTTATGCAAGCGCCTACGGTCATATTGGATGGCAGTACATCATGTTGAAGGACAAAGCTAACCCGGACGGCTTTACGATTGTCATTACAGAGAATGTCAATATCACCCGACATTATTGGGACCAGTCCTGCGATTGCCTTGAGGACAGTCGTCTTACCAGCGCCATTTTCTCCAGCTAAGGCGTGCAGTTCACCACATTGAACTGAGAGTGAAAAGTCATCCACAACTGGCTTCCCGCCGTAACCGAGTACTAGATTCGTTACGGTTAGGGTTGGTTGGGGGATTGATGCGTGCACACGTTGATTGTAGCATCGGCAAACGAGCACTACTGCGTGATATAGTGCCAAGGTTTTGCACCACACCGTAGGTTGTTTACTTGCCTACAAGTCCGCATCCGGGATAATCCTGGTCCGTGTTTACGGTCCATTCCGGAGGGGGGGATTCGTCCCGCAAACCAGGAAAGGTTCGTTATTATGGCGACAATTTTGATGAAAGACCTCCTAGAGGCTGGTGTTCACTTCGGTCACCAAACCCGTCGTTGGAACCCAAAGATGAAGCGCTACATTTATGGTAGCCGTAATGGTATTTACATCATCGACCTTCATCAGTCCCTCAAGCTTTTTGATGATGCTCAGAAGTTCATCCAAGACATCGTCACCGAAGGCGGCCACGTTCTCTTCGTTGGTACGAAGAAGCAGGCATCCGATGCGATGATGGAAGCCGCTCAGGCATCCCGTCAGTACTTTGTCAACGAGCGCTGGCTTGGTGGCATGCTGACCAACTTCAAGACCATCCAGTCACGTATTCAGCGTCTCCGCGACCTGACATCGATGGAAGAAGATGGCACCTTCCTCAAGCTTACCAAGAAGGAAGCTGCAATCCTCACCGAAGAGAAGGACAAGCTCGAGCGCTTCCTCGGTGGCATTAAGGACATGCCAGGTCTCCCTGCTGTAATGTTCATTGTTGACACCAAGAAGGAGCACATTGCAGTTGCAGAGGCTCGTTCCCTCGGTATTCCAATCGTTGCGATTGTTGATACAAACTGCGATCCTGATGAAGTCGACTACATCATTCCTGGAAACGACGACGCCATCCGTGCAATCAAGCTGATCACCCAGAAGATTGCAGAAGCCGTTGTCGAAGTCAAGCAGCACGAATGGGAGGATGCTCCTGTTGCAACTGAGGCAGGTTTTGAACTGCTCGAAGATGATGCTGCTGGAGTTGATGCTGCAGAAGCTCGTCGTCGTCAGATGGAAGAAGATGCCAAGGGTCTCGACTTCTCCTACGATGGCGATGGCCACATTGTCAGTGATGGAACGGAAGCACCTACCGAAGAGTAGGTTTCCACTGCGTTTCGTAGATTGATTGACGATGGGCAGGCCTTGTACCTGCCCATCTCCTTGAATAAACAAAGTTTTGGAAGGATTAGAAACATGGCTGCAATTACTGCTGGTCTCGTAGCCCAACTTCGCGAGCGTACTGGGTTGGGAATGATGGAGTGCAAGAAGGCACTGACCGAAACCGACGGTGACCTTGAAGCTGCAATCGAACTTTTGCGCAAAAAGGGTACCAAGGACCGTGGCGAGCGTGTCGCTGGTGAAGGCCTTATCATGGCGCACGTTTCTGATGACGGAAAAGTTGGCGCGTTGATCGAGCTCAATTCTGAGACAGACTTTGTTGCACGTAACGAAGACTTCCGTTCGTTGGCTCGTGAAATCGCAGCCGTTGTTGCTGGCAATGACCTTTCGACCTCTGAACAAGTCCTTGCTGCTGACCTCGGTGGTGTGACGGTTGCGGCCAAAATCGACGATGCGGTCAAGCGTATTGGTGAGAAGATTGTCCTTGGACGAACCATCCGCTACGTCGCTGGTGATGGCGTTGTAACAGCCTATGTTCACAATCCTGGTGGTGCTGGGTCTGAGGGTGGACGGATCGGCGTACTGGTCGAATCTACCACCGCTAACTTGGGTCTTGAAGTAGCGATGCACGTAAGCTTTGCAAAGCCACGCTTCTTGTCTGATGCAGATGTACCAGCGGATGTTGTCGCTAAAGAGCGCGCATTTGTTGAGGATCAGACCAAGAACGATCCTAAAATGGTCGGCAAGCCAGACGCTGCTATCCAGTCTGCTGTTGATGGCCGAATGCGTAAGTTCCTCGGCGAGATCGTTCTGCTTTCGCAACCATACATCCGTGAGGATAAGAAGACTGTCGGACAGCTCGCAAAGGACCAGAATGGTACTATCGCACGCTTTACCCGCTTCGAGGTTGGCGAAGGCGCGCCAAAGCAAGCTGCCGAATGATTCCCGATGACTCGCGGCCAAGGTTTGGCCGTGTGCTTCTAAAGCTCTCCGGAGAGGCATTCTCCGGAGAGCAGGGTTATGGGATTTCACCAGAAACCATCAAGAAGATTGCTGCTGAAATTGCCGAAGTTGCTGCTACGGGAGTTCAGATCGCGATTGTCGTTGGTGGGGGGAATATCCTTCGTGGGTCTGCAGTTTCTGCCGGTGAAGGCATGGAACGGACATCGGCGGACTATGCCGGGATGCTGGCAACGGTCATAAACGCAGTTGCTTTGCAGGACAGCTTGGAAAAGCTAGATGTTCAAACCCGTGTGCAAACGGCGATCCCGATTCCACAGATTGCTGAACCATTTATCCGACGTCGGGCTATCCGGCATATGGAAAAGGGTAGGGTAGTCATCCTGGCTGCGGGTACGGGTAATCCGTACTTCACGACAGATACTGCATCTGCGCTTAGGGCCGTTGAGCTCAGTGCAGATGTTGTCCTGATGGCAAAAAACGGCACGGATGCGGTTTACAACAAGGATCCGCGTAAACACCCGGATGCTACTCCGTACAAAACGTTGTCCTTTGATGAAGCCATCGAGCGAAAGCTCAAGGTGATGGACTTGACTGCCTTTACGGTCTGTATGGAAAATGATCTTCCAATTATCGTTTTCGATATTGGAATCTCCGGTAACATCAAGCGTGCAGTCGAAGGCGAACCCATCGGTACACTTGTTGGAAGGATAAAGCAATGAACGTCTGTGACATTCTAAAGGACTCTGAGGCCCGGATGCGTAAGTCGATTGAATCTGCTCAGGCTGATTTCAATACGCTTCGCGCTGGTCGTGCCAGCCCTGCGATGCTGGATGGACTTCGTATTGATTACTTCGGACAACCAATGCCGGTAAATCAGTTGGGGACGATTGTCTCGCCAGAGCCACGTGTTCTCCTTATCACGCCTTGGGATTCAAGTGCATTGCCTTTGATTGAAAAGGCCATCATCAACTCAAGCCTTGGACTGAACCCGAACAACGATGGATCTACGATTCGTCTGAACATTCCTGCACTTACACAGGAACGCCGAAAGGACTTCGTAAAGCAGCTAAGCCAGAAAACTGAGGCTGCTCGCGTATCATTGAGAAACATCCGTCGCGATGGTATCGATGCTGCGAAGAAGGACGATGAGCTTACCGAAGATGATGTCAAGCGTGTTGAAAAAGACATCCAAAAGGTACTTGATCGGTTTATGGGTGAGTTGGATGCCTTGGCAAAGGCCAAGGAGCAAGAACTCCTCGAAGACTAGTTAGATCTGGTAAAGACATTAAGACCCCACGTGACGTGATGTTACAGTGGGGTCTTTTCCTTGCTTCTACAGCAAGATAACTTTAAAGTCGCGGTAGCTGGTTTAGAAGGCCGGGCCCTCCGGTCCTAAACAGACGCTTGACCAACATTTCTGCAGAAAGTAAACACATCGGCATCCCAATACCTGGATTTGTTCCAGCACCTACATAATATAAGTTCTTCACCTTTCGGCTTCGGGCAGGAGGCCGCATAAAACTCGACTGTGTTAATGTGTGTGCCTGTCCACCCAATGCATTTCCAAGCCAAGCACAGTAGTCGTTTGTAAAATCTTCTCCGCAATAAAAGCGCTGTACCACAACGCGGTCACGGACATTTTCGATACCAAACGATGCTTCCAGAATGCTGAAAAGCCTTTCCGAGCACTGATTCTTCAGATCTGTGGTCCACTCAAGTCCGGTAGGACACGGCATCAGAATAAACAAATTGGTATGTCCCGCAGGTGCAACACTTTCGTCTGACATGCTTGGACAGGAAATGTAGATACTTGGATCGGTGGGAAGGGAATGCCCATTAAACAGCTCTGAAAAGCTCAGATCCCAGTCATCAGGGAATAGCAAAGTGTGGTGCTTTAGCTTAGGTGCATCGCCAGTGATACCAAGATACAAAATCGCTGCACTGGGTGCTGGACGCTTATTGGACCAATAGGGAGGTGCAAGGCTTTGACTTCTTGTGGGCAGAAGCCGTGTCTCAACATGATGAATGTCGGCATTTGCTACAAGTACGTCGGCATCGATAGTCCTGCCATCGGCAAGGGTAACTGATCTTGCAGTTCGACCATCAACGTTGATTGAGACGACATCCGCTGTAGTTGATATCTCCCCACCCGCATTTGTGATGAGCTTCTCCATGGCGTTGACTATCGCGCCTATACCACCCTCGGGATAGTGGACACCCATTGCGAAGTCTACATAGTTCATGGCAGAGAAAACGCCTGGTGTTTCCTTCGGTGCATTACCGAGAAAGAGCGTCTGATAGGCCAGGAAACGCCGTACGGTGTCGTTCTTGAACCATTTCGAGAGATGCTTTTCCATGGACACAAGGACGGGTAAACCCCACCCATCACGCATCGTCGCTAGCGTCATGTAGTGAAAAAAGGTATCTGCATTGCGTGCAATGAATGACCTGAGGCTTCGGTCATAGTGACTCTTACTGGTACGAATGTATGAAGCAAGACTTTGACTGCTTCCAGGGCATATTTGGTCCAGCGTAGCTCCATCACGGACAGTGTCTGAGTACATGTCAACTGGAGTGTCATTACCGGCCAGATAGACCCTGTATGAGGGAGATAGGCGTTTCGTTGGCAGAATGTCATCAACATCTTCGCCGCATAGATGAAAGAAGTGCTCAAAGACATCCGGCATCAGGTACCAAGAAGGCCCCATATCAAAGCGAAACCCGTCTTTCGACCATACACGTGCCCGTCCGCCAAGGGACGCGTTCCGCTCAAGTAGGTGTACTGAGAGTCCACAGCTTGACAACAGTGCAGCGGCGGCTAACCCACCAAAACCTCCGCCAATAATAACGACTTTGGTTGACTTAGTTAGTTTCACTAGTGACTGAGAGCCAAGCGACGTTTACCGAAGATCATCAGCTTTTGTGCGGTTGATGTGTGGACGCGGCCCTTGAAGACATTGTAATCGTTTGCCTCTATACAATCGAGGATAGCCTCATAGATGTCCGCTGCAAGTGCAACTCCAAACTGACACTCAGGCGCAAGGTACTTGATACCAGATCTCCCGGATTTGTAGAGAATTCTGGTGTGTTCTACCAGTTCGGACATCGCTGCCTTCCAAGTATCATCTGCCACCTGATGAACGATTGCATCATGCGATGAACCGAAGCGATGTAGCATGTCGGATGGAACATAAATGCGCCCGCGTTGCTCGAAATCGGCCTGCACATCGCGCAAGAAATTCGTCATCTGAAATGCTTCACCAAGCGCGCGCGCTGTTGGGATTGCATCTGGATGGGTTGCCCCGCAGATAAGAGCCATCATTTCGCCGACTACGCTAGCACTACCATGCATATATGCACAGAGCTCCGCGTAGGAATGATAGCGTTTGATGCGTGTATCGCTGAGCATCGCTGTAAAGAAGTCATCCACAAGGCTACGTGGCATGTTGTAACGATGCATCACATGGCGCATCATGCGGAAAGCTGGGTGACAATTAGCATCTCCAGATTCCAAAGCAACGTGCCAATCGTGGATCCAAGACTGGAGTGCTTTTGCTGCCTGTTCATCACTGAGATTCTGCTCATCCACGATGTCATCTGGTAAACGCACGAATGCATAGATGGCATATGTGGCATCACGAACTTCCCGCGGGAAAAAACGAATGCCTGCACTGAAGCTCTTCGCATGCTTATGCGTAAGCGCTTTGGCAAAGCGCAAATCGTCTTCCCATTCCCGATAGGATTGGATTCCGTGAACTAATGATAGAGATGGTGCCACAGGTTGCTCCAGTACTTCATACCTCGGTTAACACATTCCACAGAATCTGGTTCCAGAAAGTTAAGTAAAAACGCCTCCCAAGCCGATGCCTAGGAGGCGCCTTTCGATAATTACACAGCGATTAGCCCTTGCTTGGGCAGCTTCCACATCCACCAGTAATCGTACGACCTTCGGTATCATCTTCAACGGAGAACGATGACCCACAGCCACAGGACTTGACCGCGTTTGGATTTTCTACCTTGAAGCCACCGCCCATGGCTGTCGTGACATAGTCAACGACCGCACCATTGAGGTACTTGATGTCCATAGGGGCGAGGACAACTTCGACACCGCTTGTGGAGAACACTTCGTCTCCCTCATCGATGCTCTCATCCAGTGCTAGACCGTACTGCAGGCCACTGCAGCCGCCACCTGCTACATAGACGCGCAAGCGAACGCCTTCAGGATTACCCTGTTGCTCAAGGATATCCACAACCTCTTGAGCCGCACGCTCTGTCAAAGAGAGTGGGCAGGAGCTGTCCATTACTTCCGTCGATACTTCCAGCGCGATAGACATACAATCGTTCCCTTGATTAACATTTGGAATGCTGTGACTGATCACAACTTTACATACAAGTATACCGAATCACCGACTCGGATGTTCCGTCATTATTGGAATTTCCTAATCCTTCGGATTTGGTTGAATAACATTTCCCGTTTCACGGTGTGCATCCCACAAATTTTCCAACCACAATTCACAGCTTGCATCACTTGGCATACGCCAATCACCGCGTGGAGAGAGGCTCCCACCACTGCCAACTTTCGGGCCATTA
>JAURHZ010000239.1 GCA_030833025.1 Armatimonadota bacterium | reverse complement strand
CATATCCCCGAACGTGGGGGTAGCTCGGCGTTGCTTTAACCAGTGGTCCGATAACGGGGGCGGGTTCAACGAATCGTACTGGAGCGGGCTTAGGGGGAAGGGCCAAGCGGTGGTTCCATTGCCAGATGTTTTTCCCGCCTTTTGCTTTTTCCCGGGTGATCTTTCCTTCATCTTCAAGTTCCTTCATTGTTTGGTTGACTGTGCTGGCGTTAACCATAAAGTATGCGGCCAAGGTTGCGGTGTCCACAGGTTTTTTACGGTCCTTCATAAACCGTTCCAATTTTTGCTTAACTGACATCTCAGGCTCTTTGATGATTTCTATTGTTGTAAATTCATGCCCACAGGAGCGGCATGTCCGGTGTCTGATGTGACCTTTGTTCTTGCTGCGTGTTTCACCTTGGCACTTAGGGCATAGCATTAAGTGTTGGCCTCCTCACAACCAGTTGTTTTCTTCATTTGCGGCGTTAAACCCGGCATTCCACGCCTTGTCCCACGCAACACACCACAGCTCGTAAGACCCGTCGAGCGGGAACTTGAACTCGGACTTACCCTTCATGAACGCTTTAACGTCCTTGCGTTTAATGAACGCTTCCCACGCTTTGTCCCGGTCCGAGTTCGTAATTGGGATGTTGTCTAGTTTCATTTCTCTCCCCTTGCTCGGATAGCTTGTCCGATGCTGTAAATATCGTCGCGGCCAAGAGGCCAGTCATCACACACCTTCGCACACGCCTCACGCTCGGCTTCGACAGCCCGTGCAATCCATTCTTTACCTGCGCCCCACGCTGTAGCTTCTAGACGCTTGCGCTCGGCTGCTGCAACAAGGGCGGCGAAGTTAGCAAAGCCATCAAATCCCATAATGTCTACAATCCCATCGACAAAGCCAGCCTCCCGCGCCATGCGGATGATGTCATCGCGGTTCATTTCTCTCCTTTAGCTTTGCTTCGATGGCTTTTGCAAATGAAAAAGTTTCGCTACTGGCTGATGTCAATTCGGCTACTTCGATGTCACAAATTTCTATCTCCGTCAGCCCGACCCATTCACGTTTGCACGTGGCGTTGACCGCTCGGTTTATCGCGTTGACCGCTCGGTCTACAGATCGTTTCATCTGCTCCTGCATCCCATCGACGAACCCGCGCTCGTAGTCTTCATTTGGCTCCTGCTTCTCAGCCTGCTCGATGGCAGCGCGGAGTACGGCAACGGCTCCGTCGCATGACATGAACGGTGGGCCTTTTGCCTGATATTCTTCAAGCGCCTCCAGCGCCATCTTCATTGCTTCGATGCTCATGTGTTTTCCTTTATCGGTTCGCTGACAATCCGTCCACACAATCGACAATCTCGGTGGTAGTGCCCGTCGTAAATCCAACCTTTGCGCGGCAAAGGGTGGTTAAACTTTTCGCACAGCCACCATCCAAGTCGGACATACCAAAGCTGATTCATAGATCACCATCTTTTGTGTAAAGAGGAATTCCGGAGCCAAACTTATCCAGCCGAAACTTATTCGGATTTCCTTCGGCATCCACCCCCATCCACGCCACCGGCTCCTGCATCTTTGCTTGCTCTATGGCTTGGCGTAAAGTGATGATGGCTTCTCTGTGTGGCGTTTTCCAAATTGGTTCATTTGCGTGTGAATGCTCCAACGCCTTCAGCGCCTGTTTCATTGCTTCGATGCTCATGTCAAACCTCCAGTCGAGCTTTTATGTCGTTGATCTGTGAAGTCATACGCACAACTATGTTGTTAAACGAGTTCAGAGTTTTGATCAACGCAGATGAACCACTTGAGTCTCGGGCCAATGATTCTTTTTCCGGCATCGGCACAGACAGTATTGGATGTAAACGCGACTCAAGTTGAGCAATACATTCCTCCATATACACTAAATTCTTTTCTAAAATGTTTGCTTCATAAACTATCGGCGGTTCTTGTGTTTGAACAGGATCAGGCTTAATCATTGGTTCTCCTGTGTACGGTGTAGGACGCCCCCATGCTTCGCGGGCTTTAACAAAGTTGTAGTTTTCCATGCTCATTTCTCACCTCTGCTTAAAACCCAGACGCCGAATGCCGAGTTCAATCAACATGGCTGCGTCCTCAAGGCTGTTCTGACTGCTGCTCATGGCAGTCTGCCATTCGCCCCCGACTCGTCTGCCGACCAGACCCACGGTGACAATCTCCCCGGCTTTGGCATCCTCTAGCCACTGCTCAAGCATCGTAATGGCGTCGCTGTTATCGGGGGTTGTTGCTTTCAAGAATGGTTTGATGTTATCTGTCATTTCTTTTCCTTCAATTGGTTTAATACTTCCCGCCCCAAGTCAGTCAATCTGTCCACTGCCACAATGTTCCCCGCCCGGTGTACAGTCTTGCCGGGGCCGATCAGCTTGCGTGATCGCAGTGACCAATACGTCATCCAGCTTCCGGGCTTGGAATTAAACATCTTGAAACCCCAGCCCTTCTCAAACATCCGAAGCATAAATACCTGATGGGGCGAGAGTTTCATTTGCTTATCTTGATCGGGCAATTACCGTTATCAAATTCCGGCGGCGACGTATAAACAACTCGGTTAGCTGTCGGCGGGTCAAGGGCAATCTGTAAGCGTCTCTTACAAGTTAGACACGGCGGTAGTGGCTTACCAGCTTTCTCGTTGTTAAGCGTTTGCCCGTGGCAACGGGCAATGTCATTAGGCAAAGTCATGTTGGATTCCCCCTAGACTTAGCAGCGCACGGCCACACCATCTTCATCACCTTGTTCACTAATACGTCGGCAGTCTGGTGTCGCTCTGCGGGCGTGTTGGTCAAGTAGTTCTTCACCATGTCCAACAACTGGCCTGCCCTCACATTCGGCGGGGGGCAGTGGACTACCCCCATGCCCATGTCCGACACCCCGGTGATGTAACCTAATGCAACGCCCCGGCTAAAAGAATCCTGAGCATTGATGTCACTCAACAGATCGTTACCATCTTTGAACTCGGCGTGTGCGGTAAGACACAGGCTCAATGTTGCGATACCAATTAAGCGTTTCATCTCGTCCCTTGGTTGTGATGTTAAAAGCTGAAGCGCCGCCGATGCTTATGTTCAAGTTTTATTTCGATCGGGATGTAACCAACTATCCCTCGATCGCTAAGTTTCATCAGCATCCTTGTGCATTCATCCGCTGAATCTGCTGGGATAGTTTTTACTTCTGGATCTTCATACAGTTTGAACTTGACCCAAGGGTGGTCGCACCGATTGTTCAACGCCATCAGCTGTTGATACTCTGGGGTGCAGTCAGTACAAAACCCAGCGTCTCCAGGCGGGCTTCTTCGTGCTGCCTCGCGCCATTCTTCGTAGGTCTGAGCATCTGTACACATGGGAGTCCGTTCAAACCGGATCACTTTGAACTCTGGGTCATACATTTTTCTTCGCCTTCTGTAGTTTTTCCGGAAGATCCACGGTGGGATCGGCCAGCGGGTGGGTTCCTTCCTTGGCGCCAAGCAAGGTCAGCTGCTCTCGAGACCAGTACCGCACGTCATGCTTGCCATACCCTGGCCCAACAAACGCATCCTTGATAGTCAGGTGCGGTACAAACATCAGCCCTTTCCACCAGAACACCGGTTGCGGGATTCGGTCAACAATCTTTTCCTTCATTGCGCGTGTCCTGTTTCAGTAGGGAATTGCTTCACAATCTGCTCGTCCAGCTGGCTGGCAATCACTCGGATGTCAGCTAGTGCGATCCTGGCCGCGGTCGGGTCATTGGTTAGCATGTGTTGGTAGACCTTGTAGATTAGGTCTTTAATCTTCAAGATGCCTTCACTGTAGTCAATCATTTCATTCGTTCCTTACGTTCTTTCACCATTTGTTCGGCGTAGTCATACGCTGCTGCCGCGGTAACATGGCCGTTCATCGAGACAAACGCTGCGAAGAAGTCCAGCAGGGTCATGTCATCGATTGGCGGTACGTCCACCGCGATGAGCGCGTCAAGTCCTTCGGGCTTTTTTCTGGACATGAATAGGTTCCTTAAACAAAGTAGTCAGGGCAGCGCACACCAGCTCGCTGATTGGCAAACCATTGACCGAGATACTGTTGGCTGACTGGTTGGATTTGACAATCTTGATCGCATCGTTGA
>JAURHZ010000238.1 GCA_030833025.1 Armatimonadota bacterium | reverse complement strand
CTGTAATCAAAGGCAGCGAATTCCCTTCCCCACATCAACTGAATGAAACGGGAAAAAAAAACACCCTAGACCGCATCGGTCTCAGGGTGTGCATTCGTTTGTTCGTACCTTATTGGGCTGTATAGCCAATATAAACCAACAGCTTTTCGTCTTTATTTGACTCACCGTGATGGATGTCCTTGGGAGGCACGTTGGGTTGACGAGGATTTGCGATGCTATTGTCGAAGACAGCACTAACGGTTATCGTAGATCCAGCAGGGATATCCACAGGTTTTTCAAAGAGATAGGCCTCCTGCCAATAGATGTCCCAGTCACGTATTCCCAATAGCGTTATGACTTTGTTTGCTGGCGTTGTAACCGTTACCTTGATTGACCTACCTGCAAAGTGCATATGAGGCATGATGCTATGAATTTCGACTGCTTGATCGATACGTTGGGTTAGCGAATAGGTCTTGATGGAGCCGGCCGGAAGGTACAAATCGGTTCGGGCTAGTGTCAGTAGTTTTCGCTCTTTGGCGACAGGATCACTCGCAAAGCGGAGACGTACCGTTGGTGCATCTACTTCGACCTTTCCGGTAGGGTGGTAATGCACCTGTACCAAAATATCAGCGCCTTTTGGTAGTTTCCAACCCGTACCATTTTGCAAGACCTGTACAGGATTACCTGGAAACCAAGCCCCAAGGTCTGTATCTGGAGGAGAGAGCAGCCCACCAAAATTTGAATAGCCAAGTGTTGGCAGAGTATCAACGTGCTTTCGTGCCCCGTGCGTTGTGTCGACAAATCCGAGAAGACGGTGGACGACTTTGGGATTGGATGGCTTGAAGTCGATGGCATCAATCCATTTATCCTCATTGAAGTTTGTTGGGATGATGAATGTTCTGTACTCATCAGATCCACTTGCCTTGACCGTGTGGACGCCAGGAAGCAGTAACTCGCTGTCCCAAGTGATAGCTGGACGAATATCGGATTTTGACGACTCTGCAAGAGGTGTACCTACGGCGGCACCTGTTGCTGCCCACTGCATCAACGTCTTTCGATCAGCATCGGATATCGTGCGCAGATTAGCATATGAGTGAGTACCCGTGTCAGCTTTCCACGGTGGCATTTGTCGCTGAGCTACCACAGATGCAATGTTGTTTGCATATCTACGGGCACCTGTATAGCTGGCGAATGTCATCGGGGCCACACCACTAGAATCATGACAACGCACACACGAACGATCTAGCACACTCTTGACCTGTGAGTAATATGTCGGGCCTTTCTGGCCATTGGGAAGTGTGCGCTCGATAGCGCAGCCAAAGACCTTTGTCCTTGCAACTTTTATCTCACGCCCTGACATCACGGCATTGAGTGCATTACGAAGCTCATTGGTGCGTGCTGTACTCCCAGTTGGGCGCGTACGACCTAGAAATCGATCGTCGAGACGGCCTTGATAGACGACCTGATAATCCTTGACGATGTACATCTCTGGGGTCATCGTGGCGTGAAATGCGCTCGCTACCACTTGGTCTTGGTCGAGCACGATGGTGCAATCTGATAGTCCATATTGACGAACGTGCTCGGCGGCTTCACTGATATCGCCTGCATTAGAATAGACCAAAACAAGATTTCCACCTTGCTTCTTCAGGTCCCGTTGTAATGCTGCATAGTCTGGAGCATAAGTATTGGCAATGGGGCAGTTGACGGCTATGAACGCTACGACTGTAATGCTTTCTCCAGTAACCTGACTGAATGCCCGATTACCAAGTGTGGTGGTCAGGCGCAGCTCTGGTTTGATTTTGATGGTCTTCGTGTCCGGCTGTTGAGCCCAGGCGGTAACGCCTGCGATGGCAATTGTGAAGGTCGTCGCGACAAAAGTTCTGGCCTGTAGGTTCATTGTTTTGCCTCGTTCAATCGGATGTACTTTGCCCGGCCATCTACTCCAACGGCGAACAGAAAGTCAGCAGCCTGGCTAAAACCAACTACCGATAGTTCACAACTTGAACATTTAGCATCGATGAGCTCCGTCATCGTAGATGCACACCAAATCTGAACATGCCCAGTGTTCGTTCCGATGCACATCATCCTGTTTGCAACATGCTTGTGACATGCTGTAATGCGATCACTAGATGTCAATGTACGGGTATGCTTGCCGTGGTCTGAAGAAACCATAACGTTGCTTCCAGCAAGGTACATCGTATTGTTTCCCACTGTACGAACGGCTGTAAATGTGGTGTCAAATCGCTGTTTCT
Organism: Armatimonadota bacterium; assembly: GCA_030833025.1. Taxonomy (GTDB): domain Bacteria; phylum Armatimonadota; class Armatimonadia; order Armatimonadales; family Armatimonadaceae; genus CAIRTT01. The sequence goes on along the minus strand of JAURHZ010000238.1, from coordinate 1,877 downwards.
GAATGCTGACAGGCTTGGTCACGCCACGTTTCAATGTGATCCTTGAGGCAGATTGGTCAATCACGACGGCATCATCGTTAGTACATGCCTCGATGGCTACGGGGCGTACTGGTAACGTTGACACATGTATCAACTTGCCTGTCTTCGCATTCCAGAATCGGCAAGTACGGTCGTCTGCGACAGTTACCATCGTCCGTCCATCGGTGGAAAGCATCGCATCCCGGACTCTGTCTGCATGCCCGGTGAATATCATGACCGGCTCAAGGGAAGCAATGTCAAAAATGGATGCAGTCGCATCCCAGCTGGCCATCGTGACTTGCTTTTTGTTTGTAGGATGAATCCGGATATTTTGAATACGTCGTCTGTGACATTGCACCGTTTCGGATACATTCCCGGTTGATGTTGAGACCTTTGTCAGGCGCCCGGATGTGTCTCCGCATAAGAGTATTTTGTCATCACTGCACAATATTGCATCGGAAATCTCTACCTTTGGCATTGGAATGTTTGTCCAAATGTCAGCTTCGTTCAAAGCGATAGTGTCAACTGTGGTTTGGTTTCGTGGAAGCGCTATGTAGTCATTTGATGTGAATGTTGCTAGCACATCGCGTGCAGAAGGGCTTATTTGCCAGATATGAGTCCGTTCTGCTTTTGCTGATTCATATATGGAGATGCGGCCAGCACGCGTTTGTGTAAGGAGGCGTCTCCCATCCGGGGATGCTGTGACGTGTATTACCGGGCTACCATCGCCTTCAAGGATTGCTGATTCGCGTCCCATCTTCAGCTCCATGATCCTTGTGGTGCCATCTTGGCAACCCACGACGAATGCTCTGCCATCAGGTAGTGGGCAAATGGAGGTTGGATGGGTTCCTCTCGGGCGAAGTGCGTGAGGTTCCGCTTCTCCCTTGAGGTTGATGTACTTTGCAGGTCCATTACCGACTGCCACGCAGATAATGGATCCGGATGGCGAAATTGACAGGTAGGGGATACCGACATCTCGAAGCTGGATGGATGTAAGCGGGGTTCCAGTTTGTCCATCCCAGATTCGAACAAGTGAGTCATCCCCGTAGGAGGCGACAACACTTCCATCGTCGCTGATGGCTATAAGTCGAATGGTGGTGTCATGTCCATCGGTGTGGATGATTTCCTGATTGGATGTTTTTACGATGGTCAGTTGCTTTCCGCTTGAGAATGTCAGCGATTTTCCATCGGCGGCCATTTGAAGGGAATCGACCGTCGCATTCGGGACAGGAATGGAGCTTGTTTTTACACGTCCACTTTTGCTACGAGACACAATAAATGGTTTGAGTTGTCCAGCCATACGTTGAACAGCGACAATTTTGTCGCCGGATGCTGCAGCAAACGTGCTGACATCACGAGTGAGCAATTTTTTGGCAAATGTCTGTTCGATCGATGTGTTGTTTGTTCGTGAGCGTAAAAAGTTTGACGCTACGAGGGTTGCATCGACAAAGTTACCATCTTCAGCAAGCTCTGTTGCGAGTCTTATTGATGCCTGGTGTGCATCGTCTACCTGGAGTGTATTGCTTAGTATCCTAAGTACTGGGTTTTGCTTTGGCGAATACTTCAGTGATGCTGCTTTGTTGTGGGGGTTGTAATTATCGAACATGGACATTTTTGTTAAAGCAATAAATGTGCCGATTGATAACAATTGTTATGTATGTGGGGCGGGTTCGACCACGGCCACCTCAGATCTATGGGCATCAGGCCGCTAATCTTCCTTCTACTTCAAAAGGAGAATTATTGCTTCAGGCAATGTGAGATCTTCGAGTTGATCTAGAAGGAAATTGGACCCGTCGGAATAGGTATTCTGGTCACTGTTGTTTGAACAAACATCCGCCACTTTACCTTGAATTCAACCA
>JAURHZ010000237.1 GCA_030833025.1 Armatimonadota bacterium | reverse complement strand
GACGGTCACGCACTGCGGCATTTACATCGGAAACAACAAGTTCATTCACGCAAGTACGAACAACCGCTCCGTGGCCGTCGACACGATTGTCAAGGGCAGCCACTATGGTAAGCGACTCGTTACCGCCCGCCGCTAAAAGCAGTCTCTAATCGACGATGTCAAGCTGCCGTCTCGCTATTTTTTGACTAGCAAAATCGAGGCGCTGAGTTCAACCAAATGAGTTGCCCTTGATCGCCATACAGATGTTCGCCCTGATGTGCAGAACGTTTCTTTATCGGTTTTCAAGCGCCAAACAAAAAGAAAACCGGCGCTGGAGTGATCCAAAGCGCCGGTCCATGTCACAAAAGCCGTACCTAGAAGCTATCGACTTCTCGGTAAGCCTTGATGAGGTTGAGTTCACCGTCTTTGGAACCGCCGCGGCTATTGCCGTGCTCCATTCCGTAGATACCTGTGAAACCCTTTGACTTGATGTGTTTGAACACATTTTTGTAATTGATTTCACCTGTAAGCGGCTCATTGCGGCCTGGATTATCACCAATTTGGAAGTAGGCGATTTCAGACCAAGCCAGATTGATGTTCGGGATGATGTTTCCCTCGGTGATTTGCTGATGATAGATATCGAAGAGAATCTTACAGCTTGGGGAGTTGACGGCACGGCAGACTTCAAATGCCTGAGGGGCTTTTGAGAGGAACTGACCTGGGTGATCGCGCCACGGATTTAGCGGTTCCAGAACCATCACTAAGCCATGTGGCTCGAAGATTTCGCTGGCTCGGCGTAGTGCGTCCACAACATTAGCTGTCTGGTAGCCCATTTCAAGGTTTGGAACAAGCTGCCCGGGAACAACTGTCATCCACTTGGCGTTGACACGCTTAGCAACATCGACTGCGGCTTTACACTCGGCCAAGAACTTATCTCGGAGGTCAGCCTTGCCAGTAGCGAGGCTTGGGATCCATGATGTGCTTCCGTTGACAACGAAGACACCCATTCGCATCCCGAGGCGTTGCATTTCTTTTGCAATCTTTTCCTGATCTGCGACGGAGCGTCCAGCCATGCCATTGTCTTCAAGGCTTCGGAAGCCTTGATCGTGCATGAACTTGAGCTCATCGATGTCATTTGGTGCATGAGAGCGGAACATCCCGAAGTGCGGTGCATAGTCACACTGGAATGTCTTACCTTGCGCGGCAGTTGCTGCGCCTGCAGCCACAGGTGTGAGGCCTGTGGCTGCAATTGCTCCTGCAACGCCGGTACCAATAAAGTCACGGCGGTCCATGATTAGAGTCCCTTGAATGTGCCATCGGTCAGCTTGAAGCGACCAGGCACAGCAACAGGAGGCACAGGCAGGCTACCGAACTTGAACTCAGCTGGCATGATGTCCAGTTCAAGCTTCATCGCTTCATCAAAGGTGATCTCTTGTCCGCTGTAGCAGGCAAGGCGTCCCATGATGGCTGTGAGACAGGATTCAGCAATGCGCTTTCCTTCATTCAGAGGCTTACCTGCACGGATGCTTGCAATCATGTCCTTATGTTCTTGAACATAAGGATCTATTGGCTTGGAACTGAAGCGAAAAGCATTCTTACCTTTTATCCATAATGAAGGGTCACTTGTTCCCTTAGATCCGATGAACGATTCAGACACTCGAGTAGCCGTTCCGTCAATCTGGCGGCACATGGATTGAATCTTGACGCCATTCTTGTATTCTAGTTCGATAGCAAAGTGGTCATAGATGTGGCCATAAGCAGGATCGGTGCGGACCTGACGTCCACCCACACCGTAGACCTTGACCGGAGTATCGTTCATCACCCAGTTAGCAACATCGATGTTGTGAACATGCTGCTCAACGATATGGTCTCCGGAAAGCCACGTGAAGTACAGCCAGTTCTTGAGCTGCCATGTCATGTCATCCCATGCTGGCTGCCGATTTTTCATCCAGAGACTGCCTTGGTTCCAATAGACTTGGCCTCCCAGAACTTCACCAATAGCTCCACCATGAATACGCTTTATAATCTCGATATAACCTGCATGGTGACGACGTTGTGTACCAGCGACAACGGCTAGACCTTTTTGTTTTGCGACCGCCGAAGCAGCTATTACTTTGCGAACGCCATTTGGATCTACCGCAACTGGCTTCTCCATAAAGATGTTCTTACCGGCTTCGACAGCTGCTTGGAAGTGATAAGGACGGAAACCAGGGGGAGTCGCCAGAATCACATAGTTACAGTTCGATGCGAGAACCTTCTTGTAAGCATCCCACCCGGAGAACGTCGTGTCATCCGTGAACTTTGCTCGCGGAGCATGATTAGTTTTTAGACTTCCAGCTAACTCTTTAACACTCTCGGGGAACAAGTCACCAAGCGCAACGATTTCTACATTTGGATCTGCAGCGAGGACGTTATATGTCGCGCCGGAGCCACGGCCACCGCATCCGATGACGCCCACGCGGATCTTGTCCGAGCCTTGTGCAAAGACCGATGGAGCTGCAGCAAGGACTGCAGATGCGGCAGCGCCACCAATGAACCCGCGACGGGTTACTGAACCTACTTCGTTCATAAATGTTCCTCCTAGAAACAATAATCAGTTAGATGATAAACATGAATCGCAGTTTACATTCAATCTACATGAATCTCGTCATGACAAAACTATTTCTTCCGTCACGAACGGCCAATATCTTTAGACCATTTAGCTTTCGGAGTAACAAGATAACACACCCCGCGAGCACTTAGAAAACTATTCCGGCCGCCTGTCAACGATCAAGAAGTGTACATAAAAATCCGATTTAAAAATCGACCAATCGATAAAGACCCTTTTCAAACTTCGTAATCACTAGACCTTTAGTTTATACCTAAGTTACCATTGTAGATAAATTACCCAATTGTTTCGTCAATATTTCCAATAAATTGCGACATCAATTATGTAACACGTGGACATGTCAGTGATCACTGCCGAATTTGCTTGAAAGGCATACGCTAAACATCTATCTTAGAAGCCCTACCAATACCTTATTCCACACACTTCAAAAATGTTTGAAGTTACGATAACAAGCACATACCATTGACTAAAACGCCCTTAGCATTTACAGGAGTCTCAAAATTGATGACAATTAAGTAATGTAACCCTATTGAGACTCGGAAACGAGTCGAAATCCGATTAAAGGCAACTTTGCCCCCGGGTAACATCCATACCTATCAGAACATCTGTAGAAACTTGGTAAAGGAAAAATCCACGCTCCCCCCCTAATGCAACGATTCACTTTCGGGTCTGTTCGATCTTGCACATCAGCGCGATTCACCGAATAGTTAGGATAATAAACGTCAGAACACCACTGACCTACATTTCCCACTAAATCAATGATTCCAAGACTGTTTTGATAGACATTAGATTTACGTATCACTGATGCCGTTTGCTGTCGACATAATTTCACAGAACTCCAAACCTTGCTGTCGTCAAACTCTCCTTTCCATGGATACTCTTGGCCAGAAGTACCAAATCGAGCAACGTATTCGTGTTGAGCTTCAGTCGGTAAGGTTAGTCGATAACCACCAAGATTGCTTACCCAATCACAGAACCCCCCCTGAGAATTCACACCCACAATGTCAAACCATGACACATTAACAATAGGATGATCATCAACAAAACCCCAACTGGGCCGACGAGGCATTGGTAGGTTATTCGCAGTACAGTATTCCTTCCAAACGGCAACTGTAACCGGATAGCTCCCCATTCGGAAAGCTGATATGGAAGTGCTCGTAATAGGTTTTTCTTGGGCAGGACCAGTGGAACTGCCTAAATCAAATGTCCCCATTGGAATGTCACGTAACACCGAAAGATATTCATACAGCGCCGGATAGTCCGTCAAGCGAGGATTTAGTTTCAAATTTGTAACTGAATCAGGTTTACGTAACTCAACCTTTGGTTCTAGAGAAACACTAATGGTACTACTTTTACCCCTTGTTAGAATCACTTTACTCACAAAGGGTCGGAACCCCGATGCTGAAATTGCAATTTCAACCTCTTTAGTCTTATCAGCAATCTCATCCGTAAAGACAGTACCGCCTATCGCCACATCATCCACCTTAATGGTAGCACCTGCGGGAGCACCCAAAATGTCAAGGCGA
>JAURHZ010000236.1 GCA_030833025.1 Armatimonadota bacterium | reverse complement strand
GGAGAAGCGCAGATTTCTTGCGAAGAGAATGACGGCAATCGCGACACCGAAGACCCAGAAAAAGTTGGTAATCGCTGGAACCGAGACTCCAAGGTCGAGATTTCCACTAAATCCACGTGGCCCACCAACAGCATCATTGTTTTCTACAATTACACGGATGATCTCACCAAAGCCAAGCGTGACGATCGCGAGGTAGTCACCGCGGAGGCGAAGACTTGGCAGTCCAACAACATAGCCAATCAGTGCTGCGACAAGGCCTCCGGCAAGCATCGACGCAATCATCGGACCCGCCCCAACAGCAATTGACATCCAACCGGTGCCGATTTGTCCGTCCTTGGGAAGATGCCCAAAGATGTCGTTGTGGCCATAGACGGTTACTGCCGCACCAACATAGGCACCTACCGCTTGGAACCCGGCGTGACCAATCGAGAACTGACCCGTAAAGCCATTGATCAGATTGAGGGAGACTGCCATGATAACAGCGATACCGGAAAGCATTAGTACGCGGTAGACAAGGTCATCCATGTAAATGGGCAGAATCACAGATAGTGTTGCCAGCACACCAAGAATGGCAAGTGCGATGACATAGTTGATAGGTTTTGTCATCTCAGACTTTCTCCGGCGTATTCTTGCCAAGCAACCCTGCGGGTCGAATCAACAGGACGAGAATCAAAATGAGGAATGCGACTGCATCGGTCCAGCGACTTGGGTCAAAATCGGTGGTACCAAACTTGATATGTGGTGCCCCCTTGATGAAGGACTCGGAAATGCCCATAAGGAGCCCGCCAAGCATCGCACCCGGGATGGAACCAATGCCTCCAACGACAGCCGCGACAAAGGCCTTGAGACCCATTTGAACGCCCATCAGAGGAAGTAGACTCTTGAATGTCAACCCGCCAAATAGGACTCCACCGGCTGCGGCAAGAGCGGCACCGATACTAAATGTGAAAGCGATTACGTTGTCCGTCGGGATACCCATGAGTCCCGCAGCATCGAAATCATGCGAAACCGCACGCATCGCTTTGCCCATTTTGGTCTTCTGAACGATGTACCAGAGGACAGCAACAAGAATGGCTGAAACAACGACCATCACGAGCTGATGCTTCGAAATGGTAATGCCGCCGGCCTGAATGGTCGAGTCCGGTCCGGATGGCAAGATCTCAGGATAAAACTTTGGGTTTACTCCAAATACGAATGGGAGCTGTGCGGCACCTTCGATAAATAGCGACACGCCAATCGCAGTGATTAGTGCCGTCAACCGTGGAGCGCGGCGCAGCGGGCGGTATGCGAACCGTTCAATCAGAAGGCCAAGGAGCACACAAGCTGCCATCGCGATGAAAAGCACTGGCAAAAGCTGTACAAGCCCAGCAAAGACGGTCTTCTGTGCCGAGACTTTAAGCCAGCCACACGCATAAAAGCCCACGAAGGAGCCAACCATAAAGACATCCGAGTGCGCGAAGTTAATCAGGCGCAGAACACCATAGACCATGGTGTAGCCGAGGGCAATGAGTACATAAACACTGCCTAGCTGGATGCCATTAATGAGGATTTGGAGAAACTGGTCCATAAATGGTCAGCGGGCAGTGGTAAAAACCACTGCCCGCATTGCCTTTCTACTGCTTTGGTTCGATTGTCTTGGTGTAGACGAACTTGTCGCCCTTGATTTGTACAACGACGCCTGACTTGTTCGCGTTACGATTTTCATCCAACGTGATGCGTCCTGTGACTGCGTCATAGTTCTTCGTCTCAGCAAGCGCCTGACGAACCTTTGCACGCTCGAATGAACCTGCACGCTTGATTGCATCGGCAAGAATCATCATCGCATCATAGCCCTGGGCCACAAGTGCTGCAGGCTCAGTGCCCTTAGCCTTCTTGTATGCAGCTACGAAGTCCTGAACACGCTTTGATGTTTCGCTTGCAGAATAGTGCGTGGAGAAGTAAGAACCTTCGAGTGCACCACCAGGACCGCCAGCCCCCTTGACGAGTTCGGATGAATCCCAGCCATCCCCGCCCATGAGAGGAGCCTTAATGCCAATTTCACGTGCTTGACGGGCGATAGTTCCGACCTCACCGTAGTAGCCAGGAATGAAAACGCCATCAGCGTTCGCGTTCTTGACCTGCCCAAGCTGCGACCGGAAATCAGAATCCGATGCCTTATAGCTGACATCCGTGGCAATCTTGCCACCCATGCCAGTGAATTCCTTGATAAACGCATCTGCCAGACCAACGGAATAATCCTGTGAAGGATCACGCAATACTGCCACATTCGTGAGCTTCAGCTCATCCTTGGCGAACTTCGCCATGATGTAGCCTTGGAATGGGTCGATAAAACATACGCGGAAGATGTAATCTCCGACCTTGGTGACATCCGGGTTGGTGGATGATGGCGAGATCATCGGGATACCTGCACGTTGATACTCAGGTGCAGCCGTCTTAGAGCGGCTGGATGCCACTTCACCAAGCACCGCAACGATGTCAGCATCAGATGCAAACTTCACAGCAACCGTCTTTGCTTCTTCAGCCTTTGACTGGTCATCCTGAAGCTCAACCGTGACAGGGTACTTCTTACCGCCAACTTCAATTCCGCCAGCTGCATTGATTTCAGCCAGTGCGTACTGAATTCCAGCATCCGACTCCTGACCAAAGGTTGCCGTTTCACCCGTCATCGATGAAAACTCGCCGACCTTGATGGTCTTGACATCAAGGTTCTGTGTTGCCTTTGTGGATGTTTCCCCAGCGGCTCCGCCATCTTTAGGGGCTTTACACCCTCCGACTCCGATAGACACAAGCGTCGCAACTGCGAGGGCGGACATCCACCCGACACGTACCGTATTGTTCATATCCGTACCTCCTGAAACCAATTATCGCTTACGCACTGATGTGAGCAAGCGCATCTTCCAGAGACTCCATAATCACGAGGACCGTACTAAGTCCCGTGATCTCAAACACTTTCCGCTGCGATGCCCGTGGCACCGTCAAGACATAAAATCCTTGTTCTGCAACGAGGCGCTTATGAACCGCAACCAACATCCCAAGGCCAGTTGAGTCGATGTACGAGACATCGGAAAGATCGATCACCAAACGCACCGCGCCGGCATCGATTACCTTATCCAAGTGTTCCCGCACACGCACCGCCTGATCGATGTCAAGTTCTCCCGTCAATCGGACGACAGGGACATCGGATGTGGTTTGTATTTCAATGCTGATTTCAGCCATGCGTCATACTTTCCGTGCGTTTTGCACCGTATGCAGAGTGATTCCCGCTAGTATACCAAGCGCAACTAGAGTGACGAACAAACCAAGGCGAAAACTGGCCGGTTGATACTTAATCTGTCCTACGCCGGAGAGCAATAGACCACTTGGAGCGGCAGTCTCATTTATCTTGATCAGTTGTCCCTTGCCTGCGACCCAGCCTTTGTTTCTCAGTAGCGTCAGTTGCGCGTTGTCCTTGGCGTATACTTGCCAGCCATTGACAATCCGAGTTACCGAGTCTAATGTGGTTCTCCTGCGAGGAGCCATCGGTGTTACTAGACCAGATGGCGAAATCATGTGGGTTACTCCGAATCTGCGAAGCTTATCGATGTCATCCACTGGCTCAGTGCCCGACCAGCCCTGCATTGCCATCGTTGACTTTGGTGCGACCGGCTCATACCCACCCTGACTCACAACACCCCATGTCCCCGGAATATTCGGGATGCCAGATACGAGAAAATCGAGAACACTTTTATCCGTTTGAACGCCAGCAAATGATTTCGGATTTGCATATTGCAACCACACTGAGCGATCATTCTGTGTATAAACAACGGACTCCTTGAGTGGTTTGTAATTCGCTGCGGCATCAATCCACACATGACTTGGAACAGCTGGATACCACGTTGGAGCAAGGGTGATCAGGGATGTCACATTAGCGAGCCCCAGAACAATACCAAGTGCCCTCCGTGCTTTTAGCGTTTCAAGTGACGTGAGGGATGCCCCAATGACCAGAGGGACGGCAATGTGAACAAAATGGAGAAATCGGGCAGGGTCATGAAAGGCTTTGGCTCCAGGAACGAATCGGAAAACCAAGGGATAAAGCCCACCCTGAACTCCTAGTGATAACCACCATCCAACACCACATAAA
>JAURHZ010000235.1 GCA_030833025.1 Armatimonadota bacterium | reverse complement strand
CGGAGCGTGACACTGATCACGGTGATATCGGCTTTGTTGGCAAAATCACCCAGGTTAACCCGGAAATCATCACCACACTCGTCGCCGCAGGGTACATCCCTGTTGTATCGACTATCGCCGTCGGCACCGATGGACAGGCATATAACGTCAATGCAGATACCGCAGCGAGTGCGCTTGCGATTGCGCTGCAAGCTGAGAAGTTTATTCTCATGACCGATGTCCCAGGTGTCTTTAGCCGCTTCCCGGATCCTGATTCGTTACTCAGTGAGCTGACTACATCCGAGGCACGTGACCTCATCGCTAGTGGCGTAGTTGGATCAGGGATGATTCCTAAGCTTGAGGCGTGTATTGCTGCGGTTGAGGATGGAGTTCCGCGTGCACATATCCTCGATGGGCGTGCGGCTCACTCGCTCCTTGTCGAGCTGTTTACGGCACAGGGTGTCGGAACGATGGTTCGCTAGGTCAATACGTTGCTACGTATTGAAAAGCCCGATATGTCGGATATTCCGGCGTTATCGAACCGGATTTACCGAACTACTCGGGCGGCGTTTTACGAGTACGGATCTGATGTGCCACCGCCGGGAGCCCTGTCTGATACCCAGCTGGATGTCGAACAGGACCTTCGCGGGGGAAGTCAAATCCTGCTCGCCGTACTCTCTGAATCGGGAAGAGTGGCCGGAGTTGTGCGCTGGCGGGTGCAAAAGGGGCAACTTCGCTTTCATCGCCTAGCGGTGATTCCCTCTGAACGCCGCAAGGGAGTCGCATCCGCTTTGCTTCGGGGCTTGATTGATGAGGCAAATGCCAACGGATGCACGAGCATCGCATGTGATGTTCGCTTAGGTGTATCTCGGAACGTGGCACTGTACGAGAAGTTTGGTTTTGTGCATACGGGTGAGCGGATGATTACCCGTGGCGGATTTACCGTCCATCTTGGAGTAATGACCTTATCGCTTGGCAGTGCCACGATGGGGATTGGGAAAGGTAAGTGAAATGACAACAGAAACTGTAATGGACTTGGATCACAAATATGCCATGACGACCTACAAGCGAAATCCGCTTGAAGTTGTACGTGCAGAGGGAGTGCGTCTCTATGATCCTACCGGACGTGATGTCATCGACTTTCTCGCGGGCGTAGCCGTGTGTGCTGTGGGACATAGCCATCCACGGTACATTTCCGCCCTTACTGAGCAGCTAAATAAAGTTGTTCACGTCTCCAATCTTGTCTACAACGCTCCCGCGGCAAAGCTTGCGGAGAGACTTTGTACTCTCTCTGGTATGGACCGGGTGTTCTTTAGCAACTCAGGTGCAGAAGCGAATGAAGCTGCAATCAAGCTTGCGCGCAAACGCGGCGCAGCACTTGCATCCGGGAAAACGCAAATCGTGAGCGCTCTTGCAAGCTTTCACGGTCGAACCATCGCAACGGTTACCGCTGGCGGCCAACCTAAATACTCAGAGCCCTTTGGGCCACTACCGAGTGGATTTGTACATGTACCATTCAATGACTGTGATGCCCTTTCGGTAGCCGTCACGGAACACACAGCTGCAATCTTCTTAGAGCCCATCCAGGGAGAAGGTGGCATTAATGTCGCATCGGATGCTTATCTAGCACACGCGCGGGCACTTGCGGATGCACACAATGCTCTCTTGATCTTTGATGAGGTACAGACCGGCGCGGGGCGTACAGGCAAGCTCTGGGGCTGGGAGCATAGTGGCGTAAAGCCAGATGTGATGACGCTTGCAAAGGGTCTCGGCGGGGGATTTCCGATCGGGGCTTGTGTTGCACATGGTGATGCAGCGCGCGTTTTCGTTCCCGGCGATCATGGCTCCACATATGCGGGCAATCCAATGGCTGCTGCAGCTGCCCTCGCAGTCTTGGACATCATCGGCTCCGAAGGTCTGCTTGCAAATGCTCATATTGTTGGCGAGCTCCTCCAAGAGAGAATTGCCCATTTGGCGACAGAGTTTCCCGACTGGATTGGCGCAAGTCGTGGCAAGGGCCTGATGCTGGGTGTCAATGTTCCAAATGGTCAAGCACGCGAAATTGTTGCGGCCGCGTTATCAAATGGCCTTTTAATGAACGCCACTAGCGAACACACCCTTCGAATGGTTCCACCGCTTGTCCTCACGGAATCCGATGTCTGTGATGCCATGGATCGTCTTAAAGCAGCGCTTAAGCAGCTGGCTGGCACATCGATTTCAGCCATTCGTGGTGCAGTAAGCACTTCTGTTCCAGTTGAGCCTGGCTTCCTCGCAGGTCGGGACTTACTCGGAATCGATGACTTTTCAGCGCGTGAATGTCAACAAATTCTTGCATTGGCAAAGCGAGTCAAAGCTGGAGAAATCAGCAATACAGCCACAGGCAAAGTGGGGGCGTTGCTTTTTGAAAAGCCATCCCTACGAACAAAGGTTTCGTTCCTTGGAGCGCTTGCGAAGCTGGGTGCATCTGGGATGTACCTCGGTAAGGATGAAGTTGGGCTTGGTAAGCGCGAGTCAGTCGAAGATGTTGGTCGTGTGCTGACGCGGATGGTGGATGTCCTTATCGTTCGAACATTTGACCCCGTGATACTAAAGGGGCTTGCAGACAGCTGTACGATACCGGTAATCAATGCGCTGGACGATGCAGAACATCCGTGCCAGGCATTTGCCGACTACCTAACCATGCAGGAGCACCTCGGGGACATCACTGGGAAGACCCTTACTTACATTGGGGATGGAAATAATGTCGCAGCATCCCTGATGCTCCTCGCGCCAAAGTTGGGCGTGCATTTCCGTATCGCGTGCCCGGATGGCTACCTGCCGGAACCCGGTATCTGGGCACGAGCAACGGAGCTGGCTGCGGAACACGGAACCAAAATGGAACGTTTCAGCGTACCTATAGACGCAGCCACCGGTGCAGATGCGATTTACACCGATGTCTGGACATCCATGGGGCAGGAAGAAGAACATGCGCGCCGAATGGCAGCCTTTGCTGGTTACACCGTGACGGCTGAGATTATGCATCATGCAGCTCCCGGCGCAATAGCTCTTCACTGTCTTCCTGCGCACCGCGGGGATGAAATTTCGGATGAAGTAATGGAAGGGCCATGGAGCCGGGTGTTTGCTCAGGCGGAAAATCGCTTGCACGCACAACAGGCAATCCTTGCGGCTGTTCTCTAGGAGAGGTTTATGCAAACGCGTAAGAACGATTTGATGCAGCTTGGTGTGATGTTGATTGCGGCTGCACTTGCCGTTTTCGCAGCCCTTTGGCTTGGTAAGGTCCTATATGGCCTTGCAAATGTTGCCCTCGTCATCGGCATCATCCTAGTCGTCATCGGGTTTTTCCGCCGACGCTAACAGTTCCTGATTAATTTAGTGAGTGGCTAGTGGATGGCAGGCTTAATCCTGTCCATCCACTAGCTGCTTGGTAAATGTAAGTAACAAGCCATCATCGACGGTGACTTGCTCGCCATACCCGGGCATTTTCCCATCCGCGAACAACCCCGCACCTGTCGGGATATAGCCACGTTTTACGTACATTCGCTGCGCGGCACCATAGTCGGCTGTCATTCCTACCGCTATGCCTACCTCAGATGAGAGTTGTCGTGCCTGCGCTTCGATGGCATCCATGAGTGCCGTTCCGATTCCCTGGTTTCTGAAGTTCGGAAGTACATTGAAGTCAGCAACTTCAGGAATACGTCGCTCCATAAACTCGCTATGGTGTGACTGCTTTAGAAGCGTCACATAGCCACTAAATGCCCCATCAAAGCGGGCGACTAGAACCAACCGCTCGCCGGCATCCTGTTGCTTGAGATAAGTCCAGTACTGCGATGCCGGTTTATTCCAGCCAAGCAATTCGAATGCCTCTGCAATTGCATCAATATCCGTTGCGACAAGCTGTGTAATGGAAATCATGCATCATCCTACCAACTGCCATCCGGATACGGGGAAGCCCTCTGAACGACCTGCCCAAGCGATACAATGCCCCCGGTATGAATAGCGGCAAGATACTTCTTTCGCTCCCCATCGGCGACAAGGTGGGACTCGCATTTTCTGGTGGTCTGGACACATCCGCAGCAATCGCGTGGATGCGTGACAAAGGCGCAATCCCGTTTGCCTATACGGCAAACCTTGGCCAACCGGATGAA
>JAURHZ010000234.1 GCA_030833025.1 Armatimonadota bacterium | reverse complement strand
CACGCAACCGTAAGGTCATAGACCGTGACTGGGAGACGAAGTGTCTGCTGATGGATGTGTACCATGCCCAAAAGAAGTTTATGGGTGAGAAGAAGCGGTGGGCAAAGTCGCTAGGGGAGCTGGGTATTCGTGCACGTGGTTTGCGTTTACAATTGAAGCCAACCGGTGGCTGGAGCGCATCCAAGTCTGGCTGGCGGGTGCATGAAGATAGTTTGCTGGAGCGGGAGAGTATTTAGAATTTTGTGTAGTGGATGCCGCTGTGTCCACCCGCACACGCTGGGGATGTAGTTTCGTATTTCGCTTGCGCGGTAGGTGCCTCACGGGCGTGCCGAAGTCGCCGGTGTTCACCTTCTCTGTTGCTCTCGGTGGCGACACTTTCGTCTCCCGGCACTTCCGCTCAACATCCCACCGCGCTGCGCGTTGTCGACCTTCTGCATGAATGGCCGGAGATCGATTTGCGAAGTCTCTGCATAGGGGCGGACCACCGTGTCCGCCCGCAGATGCTGGGGCTGTAGTTTCGTACCTCACTTGCCGCTAACTTGTGGCTAATCCATTTGCAAAATCTCCGTGTAGGGGCCGGCTGCCACGCCGGCCCGTTGCAACCGCATTTTCAGCATGCCTAGGGATGAATTCTGGTTACATCCAAACCACTCGAGCGTGATGGCACAGCAGTCATCCCCTACACAGAGATTATTCCGAATTCACCGATTCCTGCGCGAAACATCACCCTCACACCAACGCATTGTGCTACATTGTTAAGCGGTTTCCCGATGAGTCAATTTCAGCGCCTGCTCCGCTACCTCTACCCATACCGCGTCCGCGTCATCATCTCCGTCTTCCTGATGTTTGCGGTGACGCTGTCCGCTATCCCAATGCCCTTGTTCCAAAAACAAGTGCTTGATGTCGCCATTCCAAACCGCGACATCAAAATGCTATGGTGGATTTTCTTTGGCGTCATCGGACTCTACGCCTTCCGCGCTGTTGTTTCCTATCTACTGAACTACCTCATTTCCTGGCTTGGACAACGTATCGTCTTTGATCTCCGCTTCCAGTCATACCGCCATCTCCAACGCCTCTCCCTCGCGTACTACGATGGCCAACAACCTGGCAAAATCATGTCGCGATTGACATCCGACATCGATGTCATCCAGTACACGCTGACATCCGGGTTTGTCCTTCTCATCACCGATATCGCCACACTCTTTGTCGTGACCGCATGGCTCTTCGCCATCGAGTGGCGGCTTGCTATCGCCGCCGTCGGCATCCTCCCGGTCTATGTGCTGTGCTACAAACTCCTCCTCAAACACATCCGGGAAATCAGCATCGCACTACGTGAAAAGTGGGAAGCGATGATCGGCGGCCTCACGGAAAAGATCTACGGCATCGCTGTCGTAAAGGCTTTCGCGATGGAAGCCTGGGAAATAGAGCGCTTCCGAACTACCGAAAAGGAACGCTTCATCATTTCGATGAACCAGAGCAACCTCAACCGCTACCTCGAGGTTGCTAGTCGCCTGATCCGCGCCATCGGTACCTGCGCCATCCTCTGGTACGGCGGCAAAATGGTCGGTCGAGAAATCAAGCCTGGCGAGCTCCTCGCGTTCTACTCCTACCTCAGCTACCTCTATGACCCTGCGGTCCGCGTCGTCGACTTCAATGTCCAGCTGCAGTGGGCATCCGCCGCCATCGACCGCGTCTTCGAAACGCTTGACACGCAACCCGAGATCATCGACTCACCGGATGCCATTTTGCTGCCATCCGTGACCGGTAAAGTCGAATTCGACCATGTCACCTTCGGCTATGACTCCGAAAATCCGGTGCTACATAACATCAACTTCAGTGTCCAACCCGGGGAGATCATTGCGATTGTTGGGCCATCCGGAGCTGGGAAAACCACGCTAGTGAATCTCCTTGCCCGCTTTTACGATGTGCAAAAGGGGATGGTTCGTATTGATGGACGCGACATCCGCAAAGTCCGCTTGGATAGCATGCGACGGCATATCGGGATGGTTTCGCAGGAGACGCTGCTCTTCTCGGTGACGCTCAAGGAAAATATCCGGTACGGGCGGAAAGACTCGACGGATGCCGATGTCGTTGCCGCAGCGAAAGCGGCCGACATGCACAGCTTTATCATGGAGCTCCCGGATGGCTACGAGACGAAAATCGGCGAGGATGGCATTAAACTCAGCGGTGGTCAAAAGCAGCGGATGGCTATCGCAAGGGCGATTTTAACCGACCCACGGATTCTTATTTTGGATGATGCGACATCTGCGCTGGACTCGCATACAGAGGCGAATATTCAGGCGGCGCTCTCGGATTTGATGAAAGGCCGCACCAATTTTGTCATCGCGCACCGCTTGTCAACCGTTATTGGTGCAGACAGGATTCTGGTCATCGATGATGGCCGTATCGTCGACTACGGCACACACGCAGAGCTTGTCCAGAGGCCGGGTGTGTATCAGGACCTCTATAACGAGCAGTTTAAGACGGTGGCAGACCTGACGGATGACGAAAAAGCCCGGCTGCTCGCGACCGCGGATGCATAAGTTACACACTCGCGATTGCGCCTGACCGGGCATCCCCTAGCTTAGGCTGGCTTACGGAAGCTGTGGCAGCCTCCCGGGCGTATGCATAATGCCTGCGGCATCGAGCTGCTTCTCAAGCTTAGGCAGCTGCTCAAGAGCCGTCGCGCGCAGCTTTGGCAGAATAGCGGTCAGCTCTTCGATCCCGATGTTCAGCGTCTCGATGCGCGTTTTTGTTGGCATTAACGATGACCCTAGTAGCGCAAATGCACCATCTTGAATGCGACGGATCGTCGTCATCGGTGATGGCTCGACAAGCACGCTCGAAATGTCATCCCCGCGGAGGGAGAACGCGATATCTTCCAGAGCCTTCTCGATGCTTACTGCTTCTTTACGCAGGGCATCTGTTGCTGTCGGGCTTTGCTCCAGTGCACTACGAATCGCACCAATGCGTCCTTGAGCGTTATCGAGGACCTCAAGCGTAGCCGTAAGCGACTTCTGCACACGGGTGACCTTGTCACGCAGATTCTGGATGGTTGCCCGCTCGGTTGCGGTCAGCTTCTCCTCACCCTCAAGGGCAACCTTGAATGCGACGGGTTTTACAAGCTCCGTTTCCACACCCGCGATGCGCTTCGACAATGCAACCTTGTACTCGCCTGGCATCACGACAAAACCACCGCCACCGCCGCCACGCCCCCCGCGTCCGCCACGGCCACCCGCCGCCGGTGCACTGGATTGCAGGCCGACAGCCGTCCCCGGCATCCGCAAATCCCATGTAATTTTTCGAAGGCCAGCAGACATCGGCTGAATGAGTCTTCTGACGATCCCACCCTTGCTGTCGGTAATCGTTGCAATCAACGATGCACCTTCTTCATCCGCTTCAGCACGTAGCTGGTCAGCCGTCGGGAATGGCGGATTTTCACCCTTCTTGCGGGCTTCGGCCTCGGCTTCCTCCCGCTTTTGCTTCAGCGATTTGAAGCCATTTTCCTTGACCCAAACAAGGAAGTTTGCCCCACCCGGAGGGTTTGCCGCATACCAAAGCGTCTCACCTTCGGAGCCCGTACGACCATCAAAGGAAATCCAGTTATAGACATCCTTGACTGGGAGAATCGCCGCAGGCGTGTCCTTCCACGCCGTCTCGCCGCGGATGGCTGAGTAGTCATCAATTATCCAAATACCACGGCCAAATGTGCCGACAACGAGGTCGTTCTCACGTGTTTGAATCTTGAGATCACGCACCGCAATCGTCGGGATACCCCTGACTTTATGCCAAGCTTTACCTTCATCCGTGGTCACGTAAAGACCCGTCTCTGTGCCAACAAACAGCAGCTTGGGGTCAACGTGATCCTGCACGATGGAGAGTGCTGGTGCCGAGTCCGGGAGGTTGCCCGTGATCGCTTCCCATGTCTCGCCCTGATCGGTGCTCTTCATCACATACGGCTTGTAGTCACCATTTTTATGGTTGTCAAAGAGCGCATAGACGGTGTTTGCCTCGTGGCGGGATGCCAAAATCCGGCCGACATAGGTGCCCTCCGGAACACCCGTTACCTTGTCTAGCTTGCGCCAGGTTTTGCCGCCATCCGGGGTGATGTGAAACAACCCATCATCCGTGCCGGC
>JAURHZ010000233.1 GCA_030833025.1 Armatimonadota bacterium | reverse complement strand
GGATTTTCTTACGGCGATGCGCTGCGTGCAGGTGCGGTAGCGGCGATGTCACCAGTGATGGATGCTGTAGCAGACTTTGCGGCGGAGGGCGGCCCAGTCGCTGGCATCTGCAATGGTTTTCAAATCCTTTGCGAAGCGGGGCTTCTTCCGGGTGCACTCACCCGCAATGCAGGCCTTACCTTCCTCTGCAAGCCGACCATCCTTAAGGTCTGCACGGATGACTCTCCATTCCTCTTTGAATATGAAGTAGGCGGAAATGTCATCATCCCAATCGCTCATGGAGAAGGACGCTACGTCTGCAGCCCTGAGACGCTCGCAGAGCTTGAGGAAAACGACCTCGTGGCATTCCGCTATGCGGAGAACCCAAATGGCTCCCTTGGCGACATCGCGGGAATTATTGGTGGACCAGATCGTAATGTGCTTGGAATGATGCCCCATCCTGAGCGCGCTGTAAGTGAAGCTCTCGGAAGCACGGGAGGCATCCCGTTCTTTGTTTCCCTTGCCGGAGCTATCCAACAAACTCTTAATGAAGTTACGGTAGGCTAGACGAGCATGTACGCGCATTTCATCGAGCAAATCCCACTCTTTCGCGACCTCACGGAAACGCAACGGAACGCGATTGCTGCGAAGTGCAAGCTGCGCTCGTATGAAGACAAGGATGTCATCCTCCACAAAGATGCGCCTAAAGAAGGCCTTTTCATGCTTGTGCACGGCAAGGTCAAGATTTCATACTCCGATGATGTGGATGAAACGATCATCGCGGTGCTTCGCGTGGGCGATTTCTTTGGTGAACTGTCGGCCATCGATGGTGCGGTAGCCAGCGCCGATGTGGTTGCTCTCGACACAACCGATGTCCTTCACCTCAGTGCAGATGACTTCGATGCAATTATGCTTGAGATGCCAGAGATTACGCTGGCGTTACTCAAGCATGTTTCCAAGCGATTGCGCAGAGCGACCGAGTGGATTCGGATGTTGTCCAGCCAGGATGTTTATGGACGCATTGCCGGTCAACTCGTTCTCCTCGCGCGTGAACATGGGGAGCAGACCGCAGATGGCATCCGTATCCCGCTACGCCTAACGCAGAATGACTTAGCTGGGCTTGTAGGAGCATCCAGAGAGTCTGTCAATAAAGCCGTTGGGTTCTTCAAGACCAAGCAGTACATTGCCGTGGATGGTCTTTACCGGATTACGATTCGCGATATGACGGCGCTTGCGAGAAGAAGTCAGTAGTTTCTGAATGCGAAATGCGAAAAGCCACTCACGTACTGGGTGGCTTTTGATTTTTATTTGCATTCTTACGGATGCATTTACTTCAGATCGAGTGGCTTCTCTTCACCCTTGATTAAACGCCCGATGTTGTCTTTGTGGCGAACAAGAATGAACACAGCAATCGCGGTGCATAACAGCTTTTCTGCAAGCGTACGCTCTGGTAGAAACCAGACCACGGCAGCCTGACCGAGCGCCGCTACCATCGAGCCGACCGAGACACGCTTTCCACTCACGATAAAGGTGAGGATGAACAGGACGAATGTTCCTAGTGCTAGTGGTAAGTCGAGACCAAAGAGCACACCAAGGCCCGTAGCAGCGCCTTTACCGCCCTTGAAGCGCACCCATGGGGAGAAGATGTGCCCCACGATGGCGAGGAGGCCTGCGTAGACAAACCAACTTGGCTCGGTATGTGCGGCCTTCGCTATTAGTACTGGGACCGCACCTTTTAGGGCATCCAGTATGAAAACGATAATTCCAGGACCTTTGCCCATGGATCGGATTGCATTTGTTGCACCGATATTTCCGGAGCCGGTTGCTTGTAGGTCAACGCCGCGGAGCTTGCCCATCAGGACACCAAACGGGATGCTCCCTAAAGCAAACCCTGCAACCAGCACCATCCATGGGGAAATTGACATAGCGCCATTATACGTGGCAGTGCAATGCACCGGAAAACATCGGTGTTTATGTGTTCAATCATCAGGTTTTTTCACCGAAACCCGTATTTATGCGGTCGGACCTACCCTAATGGTAGTTGCGTATGTCAACCAAGAATTCACATGTACCCACGGAATGTGGGACGCATCCAGAGCGGCCTGAGCCGCCTTAAGGAACAGATAACCAAATGAATATCGCAAAGAGCGTCAAGCGCGCTTTTACATTAGTGGAAATCATGATCGTTGTATTGATCATTGGTATTCTCCTTGCAGTTGCCGTGCCAAACTTCATGACCGCACGTGAGACATCACGGTCAAAATCGTGCTCCGCAAACCTGCATCAAATCGAGTCTGCCAAGGAGCAGTACGCCATGGACAACCGCCTGGCAGATGGAACAGCAGTTGCCGGACTCGCAAACCTTTCTGATTACATCAAGAAGACGCCTGAGTGCCCAAGTGGTGGAACGTACACCGCTGGAGCGATTGGCGCAGATCCAACCTGCTCTGAGGGTGGAACACACACGCTCTAGTCCAGCTGGTTTGTCTATTGATTCATTTCCAAGTGGCCCCTGTTCCAGCAGGGGCTGTTTTGTTTTTTGTTTCTTATAGGCGAGTCTGCTGACGAAGTCTGAGTGCCCAAGTGGTGGAACTTACACCGCTGGAGCGATTGGCGCAGATCCAACCTGCTCTGAGGGTGGTACACACACGCTCAAGTCCAGCTGGTTCGTCTATTGATTCATTTTCAAGTGGCCCCTGTTCCAGCAGGGGCTGTTTTGATTTTTGTAACCAGAACTCGTACTCTGTGCCGCCCAGACATCTCAATTGCTGAAATCAAAAACAAGCCACCGTGCCAGCTGTGTAGCACAGCCAGTTTTGTACCGGAATGCCAGATTTCAATTCTCCCCAACCGCGCTGGATTTGGTATTCTCAATGCATGATTCGTATAGGTGAACGCATCGTTGATCTCTTCCAGCTTCAGCCCGGAACAGCCGTTACCGCCCGCGGCTGGGTAAAGACACTCCGTAACTCGAAAGAAACTGGTTTTATCCAGCTTACGGATGGTTCCTGCTTCAAGGATTTGCAGGTTGTCGTGGATGGCGGTGTCCCGGCTAATATTGGGACTGGAGCCTGTGTCTCCATTAAGGGACAGCTCGTCGAATCTCCCGGAGCCGGTCAGTCTGTCGAGCTGCGTGCCGATGAAATCGAGCTTGTCGGTGCATCCGATACGACCACATACCCGATGCAGAAGAAGGGCCATTCTCTCGAGTTCTTACGGGAGAAGGCACACCTTCGCGTGCGTACGAACACGTTTGGCTCGGTTTTCCGGGTCCGCAATGCCGTCTCGTGGGCTATCCATAAGTTTTTCCAAGAGCGTGGCTTCATGAATGTCCACAGCCCACTGATCACCACAAGTGACTGTGAGGGTGCGGGCGCGATGTTTGGTGTCACAACGCTTGACATGCAGAATTTGCCACGTGGTGAGGACAAAACGGTCGACTTTTCTCAGGATTTCTTTGGAAAACCTGCCCACCTCACGGTTTCTGGTCAGCTTGAGGCGGAGATCTTTGCGACGGCATTTTCAAATGTCTACACATTTGGACCTACATTCCGTGCCGAGAACTCCAACACACCGCGCCACTTGGCCGAGTTCTGGATGGTTGAGCCTGAAATGGCATTCTGCGATCTCGATGCCGACCGTGCTCTCGCAGAAGAATTTCTCCGCTACGTCATTAAGCATGTCCTTGATAACTGTGGCCAGGACCTCGAGTTCTTCAATCAACGCATCGACAACACCGTTATTGAAACGCTTGAGCATGTCGCAAACTCCAGTTTTGAGCATGTGACGTACACGGATGCTGTCAAGCTTCTGGAATCTGCAAACCGTAGCTGGGAATTCCCAGTGAAATGGGGCGTTGATCTTCAGTCCGAGCATGAGCGCTACTTAACTGAGGATGTCTTCAAAAAACCTGTGGTGGTTACGGACTATCCCAAGGAAATCAAGGCGTTCTATATGCGGATGAATGAGGATGGCAAGACTGTTCGCGCCATGGATGTCCTTGTTCCGCGTATCGGAGAAATTATCGGTGGTTCACAGCGCGAAGAGCGGCATGATGTCCTCGTCGACCGCATCACCAGCAGTGGCCTGCCACTTGAACCGTATTGGTGGTACTTGGAACTTCGTAAGTACGGAACTGTCCCACATGCGGGCTTTGGAC
>JAURHZ010000232.1 GCA_030833025.1 Armatimonadota bacterium | reverse complement strand
GCGGAGTTTTGGTAGGGATGACATCGAGAAGCGGAGGCGCAACCGGTGAAAAGCGCTCATCCACCCAAATGTCTGTGCCTTCAGGATGGTCAACTGCCATCAGACCAACGGTATCAAAGAAGTGGGTCTCCTGAAGCTCAGCGGTGATGCTCAGCGGGTAGACGCCATTTTTAGCCTTGAGCTGGTCGCCGCGGACCTTGACCCAGTCTTCGGTTTGCAGGACGCCTGCCGTGTCTTGAGCGTTGATCTTGAGTCCAAGCGGGCTGCGCCAGATACAGTCGGTGACAAAGACCATTTTCTCACCATCCCAAGTGAACAGGAATGGGCAGCTACCACTGAGACGCTGATCGGCGACAACAGGGCCGGTCTTGAGATCGGTGCCCGCTTCAGACTGTGCGGTCCCACTCGGCCAGATAATGCGGGCGATATCGAGGGTGGCATCTTGGCCGAGGCCGATGTGCACTTGGGGGCCGGTGATGGGTTGCTTTTGGTAGAGCAGGCCAGCGCGCATTTCGACCTCGCCGCCTATTCCAAATGCGTTTATTTTGACGGTTGGGCTATTTGGACGCTTGGCCTTCAGAGTGAACGCCTGCCATTTATAAGCTTTTGGAGATGCGCCATTTGCAACAAAGACGCGCCCATCGGCATTGCCAACGGCATCCAGGATGCCATCTTTATTGATGTCAACCAATGCCTGAACGGAGCAAGAAGCATCCGGGGCGGGCACAAACTGTGTTGTGTCTTTTGCAAGGAAAACAGACGAGGCAGCTTTGTTACCTACAACAATATCGATTGCACCGTTGTTGTCGGCATCCTGTGCGACAAGCGATGTCGGCTCTGGTTTACCCGTAACGATGACCTTATCTGCGGCCCAAGATTTGCCATCCCCGGAATCGGCGATGACGTGAACCGCTCCCGTTTTGTCGACAGCAAGGACATCGAGGGTGGCATCGCCGGTGGACTCGCGCACAGTAAGCGCAGCGACACCACTAAGCCCAGCGGGTGCATCGCGCTTGCCGTAAAGACCACTACGGTCATTTCGGAATACCTGAAGGGCACCATTGGAATCGGTTACAAAGATGTCATTGTCACCATCGGCATCGATGTCGCATTGCACAAACTTGCTGATGGTTCCCGTGAGGCCTTTCAGTGGATTTTTGACGATGCCAAATGTGCCATTGCCACGGTTTAGGAGAAGGGTTACCCCACCGGCCGCTGGAGCGACGAGTGTGTCAAGGTCGCCATCCGCTTCGAAGTCAACCGTCCATGCGCCGTTTGCGGGCACGGCTGCGAGACTTGCCAGCCCGGCTTTGGCTGTACGGTCAGTGAGCTTGCCTCCGGTGAAGTCAAGCGCTCTGAGTCCACCTTTACTTGCAACGACAAGGTCCAGCTTGTAATCGCGCGGGCTGTTATCGTTTTGAAGCTGTCCAACGGCATCATCGAGGTCGGTTGCCACAACAGATTGCACGCCTGCGGGCACAGCGATGCTTGCGGTACCGGCGGTCAATTTGCCACCGAGGGCGGAGATGACGATCGGATCGGATGTTTCATCGATTGCAAAGGCATTCACATAGTCTGCTGACGCCTGCTTGGCATCGCTGGGAAGCGCATAGGAAAGGGCTGTATCTGGAGCGGATGCGGTCGCTGGAGGGTTTTGTAGCTTGACAAAGCGTGAGAGTGGCTGGCCGACATTTGCTCCTTCAAATGCGATTTCACGCTTGCTTGCCTGAAAATCTGGATACTGCCCCAGGGTATTTTCCAGCATCGCGGTTGTGCGCTTAATGAGCATCGGAGCACCGGAAGCGGCGTTCTTTCGGAGGTCGGCAAAAATGACTTTTGCGCGCTCTGGCCACTCGTTGGTACGGCTGCCAAACGCATCGATGCATTGCGTAATCGTGGCGCGGTCATTGGCATCCGCAGCGGTTCGAATTCGGTCCAGAAGTGCCTTTGTGTTCCCGGGAAGAATCTCGATGATCTTGTCTTGCGCCTCGGCCATGATTTTGACACGATCAGCACCACTCTCGCGATCAGCCATTTGGGCTACGAGGTACCAGGCTTTTATATTGCGTGGGTTGGCATCCGCAGCTTTTCGGTAGAGTGCAAGCGCCTCGCCAAATTTGCCATTCTTCTCCGCCAAAAGCCCGGAGAGCATCGTCAGGCCCTCGCTGGTTCCGCCGAGTTCGTTTGCCTTCTTGATGGCTGCTTCAGCTTCTGGTGTCCGGTTTGTTCGAAGGTAGTGTAAGCCGAGGTTTGCCCATGTTGCGGGCTCACCGGGCGCGAGCTCGGTGGACTTTTTGAGATTGGGTTCAATCAGGTTGAGGTTAGCCGTCTCGAGGGCAACGGTCCCGATTGTAAATGCTGAAACGGTCTGTTTATACTCAGGCGTGCCGGGTTGTGGGAGGCCTTTATTCCCAAAGCAGCCGCTGAGCATGACTGTGGATGCCAGAATGGTCGCCATCCAGGCTGTATTTTGCACCGAATTCGATTGCCGCTTCAACAACTGGCGGTCCTCCGCGTGGTTTATCAGGGCACAACCTTTGTGCCATTTCTCACATCTTTATACTCGATTTGCCATCGAACGGCGCACACCTGTGCCAAAACCATTTGGCGATGTAAATGTCTGCGTTGCCCCTGTTTTTGGATGGATCATACATACGGTTTAGTCTCGGCCAATGCGTTGTTTAGGATTGGTCTGCACAATCAACGCACCTGCCGTACTCAATTGTGATAATTGCAGTGCTTCTTCTACATCGGATACATCTAGACACCCTAGTTGACTAACAACCTACCAGGGGAAATCCAATCCACAGCTCCCGCTCCAAGGTGCTGAAAATGGTAACTCTCGTCTCGTTTGTGGTGGCCTTTGCCATCACCTGCTTTGGGTCCGCCAAGCAGTCTCCATCACTGGCTGTCAACCCAGCCATCACACGCCATCCAGGGGTCATGATCACGGGTGGACTTCGCCGCACGGATGCTTACCGGGATGCCCGGCGGGCTCTCCTTGGAAAGCGTTATGCCTTGGCACAGACGCTGCTTCATTCATTGCTTCAACGCCCATGGATAACAGCATCCGACCGCTCATTCATTGCACGCCAGCTACACCTGGTTCGGGCTGCTGCTGCAAAAGGCGGTGTGAAATGACCATCCAGCGCCTCTTGGTCAGCCTTGGAATTGCAGCCACGATAACGGCTGCATGCCCGGCCGTTGCAAGTGTCTCAGCACAGACTCCAGTACCTGGACCTGCGCCAACTCCAATCTCGTTTACCGATCTTCCAGCCACAGGGGATGCCTATCCTTGGGAAGGAAGTGTCCAAACTGGATCGTTGCCAGCGGCTATCGTGTCCTTGAATCGTAACCTCCACTATGCCGTTCCTGTCGTGCAGTGGCATGGTAACGGCTCGCTGGTGATTGACATCGCCCTGCATTACAACAGCAAAGGCCTGCCCAATGCCGCGATTTCGCAGGGTTGGAGCATCTCGGCCGATGTCGAAGCCATTCAGGATGCGTCATCTGGGGATGTGCTGGTGCTCTGTGGGGATGGGCGGCGTATCCCGTTCACCAGGAATATCGATGCCAGCTTTAGCGCACCGCCAGGTGTTGCCGACCGCCTTGTAGCAACGGCAGGCGGGCTGAAGTTTACGCAGGCAAATCGTGACCGCTACGCCCTCGGTGCCTTGCCTGGTGGACGTTACCTTGCCACAACGCTCTCCGATGCTTTTGGGAACACGGCAACATTTACACGTACCCAAGATGGCCGGTTGTCATCGGTCACCGATGATGCTGGCCGCAACGTTTCCTTTACGTACACCAGCGGGCGATTATCAGCAATATCTGATCCCCTTGGCCGTAGCTGGAAGCTGACTTATGGACTAACGGGACTCCAAAGCGTTCAGCTTCCAGCCGGGGAGGTGCAACGATTTGCGTACAGCCCTGCAGGTGATCTTGAAAGCATTATGGATGCATCCGGTGCCACGCATAGCTTTGTCTACGATGCAAACCATACGGTTCAGGAAGCCATTTCACCTCGTGGTGGGATGACGCGTTATCAGCGGGATGGTAAACGGCTTCTTGTGACCAATGCTCTTGGCCATACCAGGGCATTGACATTTGATGCCCAGAATAGGCTGACACTTGAGACCC
>JAURHZ010000231.1 GCA_030833025.1 Armatimonadota bacterium | reverse complement strand
ACGAACGACGCAGCTGCATCATCGGTGCTTGGTGGGATTGTCGATTGGTCGGAAGCGGGCTGGATGGACTGGCGCTTCTGTGTGGCGGATGGCCTCTGGAGCATTGGGTACAACAGTCGCCTTGCGGGTATTGATGCTAGAGAACTGCAGATTGCGTTTTTGGATGCTTGCGAATTGGATGTAACAGACCCAGGATTGATTTGGTGTCGAAAAATACGGGCATTGATGGCACTAATTTGACAACCGTTGTGTGGCGCGGTAATTTGCTAACTTGCAGGGACGTGTATACGTACCCTGTTTTTTGTTGACCTGACGATACAGGATTGGAGTGAATCAATGTCCACCGAAAGCCAGGCAGCGAAGGCTGCCAGCAACTTTGAAGGCCTAGGACCCTACCTCCGCGGTGTGCGTGAGGAGCTGGGTAAGGCGATTTGGCCGACCCGTCCGGAGTTGACACAGCTGACACAGATCGTGATGGGTGTGATTGTTTGTACGGCAATCTTCTGTGGTGGCGCTGACTATCTAATGGGCCAGATTGCTGGCTTCATTTTCGTAAAGAAGTAGGTACTAGACATGGCAGTTCGTCGCCGATGGTATGCCGTCCACTGCTACTCAGGGCATGAGATGAAGGTAAAGGCAACGCTTGAGAAGCGTGCCAAATTGATGTTGCTTGAGCGCAAGGTTGGCGAAATTCTGGTCCCTACCGACCTCGAGACCCGCACCCGTAATGGCAAGAAGACGGAAGTTCAGCGCAAGGTTTTCCCTGGCTACATTTTGATTAACATGGACCTCGATGAGGACACATGGCACTTGGTCAAGAGTACGACAGGTGTGACGGGTTTTGTTTCGTCATCTGCGAACAAGCCTGTTCCGTTGAAGGACTCCGATGTCGAAGAGATCCGCAATGCGTTGGATCCTGCGAACAACACCGCTCGTCCAAAGCGCCTTTGGGAGCCAGGCATGGTTGTGCGTGTTTCGGGTGGTCCATTTGTGGACTGTACCGGCAAGATCGAAGAAGTCATCGATGCGAAGGAAAAGCTCAAGGTGATGATCTCGTTGTTCGGCCGCGATACGCCAGTCGAGCTCGACTTTACACAGGTCGAAAAGATTTCCTGACAAGTCAGGTAAACGTACCAGCGGGTGCCGGCTTTGAACATCCGGTGCCCATACGGTACACTTTAAACCTCACCGTGTGCGTTTTCGTGCACGTGTAGGAGACCGGATTGTCCGGTCGATCGCACTACCCGGAGATTCTCCGGATTGAGAGGATAGCATGGCTAAAAAAGTAGTCGGCGTGGTCAAACTCGCCCTCAATGCAGGTAAAGCAACTCCTGCGCCTCCTGTTGGACCAGCTCTCGGTAGCTACGGTATCAACATGATGGAATTCATCAAGGGATACAACGAAAAGACCGCCAGCATGGCAGGTTCCATCGTTCCTGTAGTTGTCACCATCTATGATGACCGCTCCTTCATCTGGGAAACCAAGACCCCACCTGCATCGGACCTTATCAAGAAGATTCTTGGCATTCCATCCGGTTCTGCGACCCCTAACAAGGTCAAGGTTGGTGCTCTTTCCCAAGAACAACTCCGCGAAATCGCTGAGAAGAAGCTGCAAGACCTCAATGCACATGACATTGAGTCTGCGATGAGCATTATCGCTGGTACTGCCCGCTCGATGGGCGTAACGATTAAGGAGGCCTGACGTGCGTAAACAAGACCGTAAGCATGTTATTTCCAAGCGCTATACGGCCGAAAAGGCCAAGGTCGAGAAGACCCGCGAATATGATGTCGTAGAAGCCATTGAGCTCGCAAAGGCGACATCGTCCACGAAGTTCGACTCCACCGTCGATGTTGCAGTCCGCCTCGGTGTCGACCCACGCCAGGGTGACCAGGTTGTCCGTGGAACCACGGATCTTCCTCATGGCACTGGCAAGTCGCAGAAGGTTGCTGTCTTTGCACGTGGTGCAAATGCAGAAGCCGCTACGGCAGCTGGCGCTGACGAAGTTGGCGCAGAAGAGCTCATCACCAAGATTCAGAACGGCTGGCGTGACTTTGACGTCCTCGTCGCCACACCTGACATGATGCCATTGGTCGGTCGTCTTGGCCGTGTCCTTGGCCCACGTATGCCTAACCCGAAGTCGGGAACGGTTACCCCGGATGTTGCCAAGGTTGTCAATGCAATCAAGAAGGCAACCCGTGTTGCATACCGTGTCGACAAGGCTGGTA
The DNA here is from genome assembly GCA_030833025.1 of Armatimonadota bacterium. Classification (GTDB taxonomy): domain Bacteria; phylum Armatimonadota; class Armatimonadia; order Armatimonadales; family Armatimonadaceae; genus CAIRTT01. The sequence goes on along the minus strand of JAURHZ010000231.1, from coordinate 1,931 downwards.
TCGTCCATGCTCCAATCGGCAAGGCAAGCTTCTCCGTCGAAGCACTCAACGAGAACCTCATCGTTCTCTTGAATGCACTGATCAAAGCACGCCCATCGTCCGCAAAGGGACGTTACGTGCAGAAGGTCACCCTGTCCTCCACAATGGGACCTGGTGTCAACCTTGATCTTCAGGCAGTGACGCGCACCGCAGAGCGAATCTAACCTCTCGCAAACATGCAAACCCCTCCGGCAACCTGCCGGAGGGGTTTGTTTTTTGTCTGCATGGTATACATGCATAATGGCTAAAGGCGTCTCCAAATCATCGCTGCTCTGGCAACGCTTCATCGTGCAAATCGCACATGCATCCATGAATAACATCCAGGCTAAACCCAGAAAACAGGTAATTCGTCTCGGTAAGTCATGGGGACGCGCCGGTTACAAGCTGGTCGCTAAGAGCCGCCGGGATGCACGTCGGAATGTCTACCTCGCCTACCCAACCCTAGCCGAGTCCGCGCGAGAGGTGATTGTCAAAGAGAGCTTTGAGCACTTCGCGGCGATGATGTTTGAGTTCATCAAGGCACCCGTCTATACCCCCGAAGAAGTGATTGGCCTTGCCGATCTCGAACCGGGAACAGAAGAGACCATAAATGCTCTGATGCAGCTAGATACGGGTGTGATTACCGTCATCCCACATCTAGGTAACTTCGAATTCTTAGCCCGCTGGGCTGGATGCAGTGGTCACGATATGACTGCTGTTGTTCGTGAACCGGATGACCCGGCATTTGCGGCTCTTGTTGATGAACTTAGAGCTGGCTGTAATTACAAAATTGTCAACAAAGGGAATGCATTTCGTCCACTCCTGAGAGCGCTGAGTAACCGCGGCGCTGTCGGTATTCTGCCAGACCAAAACAGTGGAGATTGCTTTGTTCCGTTTTTCGGGATGCCAGCGGGGACCGTTCTGGGCCCGGCAAAGCTGGCTGCCGCCACGGGCGCACCAATAATGCCTCTGTTCTGTACGCGTGAACCTGATGACCGTTACCGCATGTGGTTTGGTGAGCAGATATCCCCGCACCCTGATGCACGCACGCTCGGTGAGAGTGAGCTCCTTCGCATGACCCGCGAAATAAACCTACAGCTCGAACAAGGGATCCGAAGGGTTCCCGGGCAGTATCTCTGGATGCATAACCGGTTTAAATCAGCCTTCGAAGAGAAAAACCGCTCGCGCTGGCCAGCTGACATTGATGTCGAAGCCGTGACATCCCGCTGGGAAACATCGCGCACAATACGGTAAGTCCACTTTCATCAAAATCGTGACGATACGCTTCCGGCACAAATTGGTCCGTTTGTCACCATCAAGGGCGGATTCGCTGCCCACTCAACGCATATAACAAACTTCCAGATACAATAATCCCATGGAAAAGACTCCTATCTTTACTGGCGCTGGACCAGCAGCCGGTGCACCGTACACTCCCGCTGTCAAAGTAGGCAACACGCTGTATATCAGTGGCCAGCTTGGGATTGACCCCGAAACCGGTGCCCCGCACACCGACTTCATCAAACAAGTCGAAGGCGCGATTGCAGGTCTATCCGCTCTCCTCGAAGCAGCAGGCGGATCCCTTGACAATGTCGTAAAGACAACATGCTTCCTCTCGGGAGATATGTCGAAGTTCGCTGAGTTCAATGGCATTTACGGAAAACACTTCTCGGGAATCCGGCCAGCACGCTCAACCTTTGCGGTCGCAGCCCTTCCACTGGGCGCACAAGTAGAGATTGAAGCCATCGCCGTTCTCGACTAAATTTCGTTTGCTTATGCAACCTTTGTGCCAATATCAAAATTGACCCTAAAGTAGCCCATGCCGCATGCCAAGAATACTCCTTGGTATGCGGTTATCATCTTCAATCTATCAATCTCAACAGCAGTCGCAGCGGATCGACCCGCGGCAGATTCTC
>JAURHZ010000230.1 GCA_030833025.1 Armatimonadota bacterium | reverse complement strand
AGCCGTCGCCCAAGCTGCGGGTCGAATGCCTCGTACACGATGTCATTGGAGCGCGCGATTTCCCGCGTGATCTGGTACCTGCCGATATTCACCCAGATACCTCGCCGGAAGCAAAGGCATCTACACTTTCGATCCGCACGAGCACACAGGTGCTGTTATCGGCGCCGCCCATGTGATTTGCTGCATCCACGATGTCCATCGCTGCCTGAGAAAGCGATTTGCCACTGACAATGGCCGCGATGTTATCGGTTTGCATGTAGCGCGTGATGCCATCCGAGACGATGACAAAGACATCGCCCTGCTGGACGGTGATCTTCTGGATGTCAGGCCCGGGCATCCCTTCCATTCCTAGGCAGCGCGAAATCACGTTTCGATATCGGCTCTGCTCGGCCTCGTCCCGGGTCATCGTCCCAGCCCGCACTTGATCTTCGACCCAGCTGTGGTCCTGCGTCAGCTGCTGTGGTTCGGCCCCCTGGCGCAGCAGGTATGCACGCGAGTCACCGACGTGTGCGATCGTTGCAATATCATCGATAAGCATCATTGCGACCAGTGTGCTGCCCATTCCTTGGTACTCGGGATGCTGCTTTGTGGCATCGACGAGCTTGTCGTTGGCATTTTGGATGGCCGCGGATATTGCTGTTGTGGCATCGGAGTCCGTAGCCAGGAAGTAGTGACGTAGCAGAAACCGCAATCCCCATTCGCTTGCGCGCTGACCCGCAGCGTGACCACCCATGCCATCCGCTACGGCCCATAAGCGTCCGCGATTTGCCAACAAGTGTGGCATTTCAGGGTCAAAATGGTCGTACTTGTCTTCGTTATGCTCTCGCTGGATGCCGATTTCTGTGCGAGCCGCCCACGACACACGACAGTGCTTTTCAGGCTTGCTACGCCCCGTACTTGGCAGCTCCTGCAAAAACGGAGTTGGGTCAAATTCCAACGTCTGCGTGGATGAAATATCCTGAATCATCGGGTCATCTACCTGCACTTCCATCACCAGCTGCCATCCGCCAAATACGTTGCACACTCGAGGAGGGCATCTATACCCTCACACAGCGGGCGCCTAATCACCACTTGTAGCACCGGGATGCCCAGCAGGACGCATAGAAACCGGATGCCAGTGCGCTGGATGGCTTTCACCAATGTCAGTGGCGTGCCGTTCTTGCGCACTACAATCGTGCCCGTGCAGTGGTTACCAATCGTTCTGCCCGTGACCGCAAGATTCCACGCTGGGGCAAGCACGGCGGCGAACAACAGCATACACGTGCCTGCAATTGCTGTTGCGACTTGGCTCAGATGGCCAATCAGCACCCAGACCAGCAATGTCGATGCCAATAGCCCAAGCATCGCATCTACGTAACCCGCGATCCAGCCACGCTGACCGTGGCTCTCCACCATCCGCTCGGCGGGCAACAATGGAAGGTCTTTGGTTTCTGGCACTGGGCGCTCGGGAGCACAGTCGATGCAGTAGTCCATCCCACGATAAACCACGGCACATGGCTCACAAAGCCGCTTACCGCAGAGGAGGCAGCTGGTGATCGACACGCGCTTGCGGTGCGTATCGCAGACCAGCTCAGACGATGAACTCATGCGCTCTCCGGACCGCGGAACAGATAGGTCGTTGCCCCAAACTTTACACGGTCACCACTCGCGATGACCATTTCTGAACCGGCTGCCAGCTTATGGTCATTCACAAAGGTTCCGTTGGTGCTGTTTTTGTCCACAACAAATGTTTGGCCATTTCGCCAAATAAGCTCAGCGTGCATCCCACTGATGAACTGGTCTGTGGTGATGCAAAGCAGGTTTCCAGGCCGTCGTCCAACCGTGAAGACCGTATCGGTGATCGGAATGACGCTGCCATCCTTTGCGAGGAGCGTTGCTCTCCGGTCGCCGGCTGCACCCACCGCGAGAGGCTTTACCTCTGGTGTTGCGGGGATGGCGCCAGCGGTCGCGGACACTGGAATGACAAGCGTTCCCTTAATGGCACCGAATTGAACTGTTGAGCCATTTTGTGCAAACACTGGGATGCCTTTTCTCAGGAGCTGGCCATCGAGGAGGGTTCCATTGGTTGAGCCGGCTTCCGTGATACTGACATTTCCCGCATTGTCGACGGCGATGGTGGCATGGAGTCGGGAAACGGATGCATCCGGTAGCGTAATCCCTGCCGTATCACGGCCAATCGTGACTGTCCCGGCCAGCTTGAATGTCTGCCCAGACTGCAAGTGGAGCTCAGGCCCGCTATGTGTCCCGGGCATCGGACCGGGTTTCGTGCCCGACTGAAGTCCGCAGCGCGTACAAAATCCCTCACCAATCACCGCAGGCGTTCCGCAGAGCGTGCACGGAGCGAGTTGAAATGCCATCGTCCGGTTCGCCTGCTCGGCTGCCTGACCCGTAATAATCGCGCCACTTGTCGGAGGCACGGGCGGCACGCTGGCATTCCCCATTTGCGTCCGTGAAAAGTGCGCGGTTCGGTCCGCGGCTGCTTCTACTGCAAGGCGTACATCGACCAGGTGTCTCGAATCCGGGTCTTTCAATGTGTCGAAAGCAGCTTTAAGCGCTTCGAAGCGCACGGTGTCCGATGCGGCATCCGCGATCAGCTCACGAAACCGCAGCCGGATTTCCGAGTCGGATGCCGTTTGGGATAAGCCTAAGAGCTCGTATGGGTTTTGCATCATGCGGGGCCTCCCGTCTTTCCAAGGTCAAGCGCGTAAAGCGTGCCGACCAGTGTCTTCTCAAGGTGATCCTGGTTGCCTGTCTGAAACGCGCGGGTTGCATCCGCAACCTGCGCGGCTTCCTGAACACGCCCGGTCTGAGCAAGCATCGCCTGTGTACGATTCAGCATTTGGGTGACATCCACCGCGCTGAAATTCATCGTGCGCATCCCGTTCAATGTCTTTTCCAAATCCAGCGCAGCGCTGTGCAAACCAAGCACTCCATTTACTGCAGGGTGGCGTGGTGCGGAGGATGCATTCGGTGCATCCGCGAAGCTCACTACGGCATCTGCGCTGGCCCGTATCGCTTGGCGTGTGGATGGAGATGTTGCATCCACACTGGCTTTTAGGATTCGGTACTGCCCCGTGCCCCGAGGCCCACTCTTAATCGTAACCAGCCGCTCAATTGTGGTGCCGGCTTCGATATCGGGGAGCATGGTGTCAATGTCGCCGGCGAGCTGGTTATTGTCTGGGAGTTCAAAACGCAGCGATGCTTTTGTCGCAACAACCGCCATCGCCCCGGTCAGCTCACGCGCAAACGCTGCAGCAACCTGGCCTGCATGCGCGATGTAGGTGTAGTTACCGCCGCCAGTGCGGGCAATCGATGCCATCAGGTCTTCTTGATAGTCTGGCCCAAAGCCCATCGCGCTTACGACAACGCCCTGCGCGCGGAGCTGTTCGACCTGCCTCATGATGCTCGCCGGGTCCTTGAGTCCCGCAGTCGGTTCGCCATCGGTTAGGAGAATCAGGCGGCTTGCGTAGCCGGTCAGCGGCACGGATGTGACTTGTACTCCGCCAGCATAAAGGCCATCAAAGAGGTTGGTTGTATTCCCGGCGGTGATGCGGTCGATGTAGGCGGAGATGAGCTCCGGGGATGTGACATGCTTTGCGGGAAGCACGATATCGACATTTTCCTCGAAGGTGACAATCGACAAAATATCCGATGGCCCGAGCTGCGCGACGACGTGTTTACAAGCATCCCTGACGGCGGCAAGCGGCTGACCATCCATCGAGCCGCTGCGGTCGATCACAAGACAGAGGTTTAGCGGAACGCGCGCTCCGGTTACGGGCTGGCCACCGCCGATGATGCGTAGGAGGACCTCCGTTGTGGTGGATTCGCCGGCGTGTGCGGTGGTGCGCCCGGGGATGGCTTCGATGCGGATTGCAGGCGCATTCGGAAGCCCGGGATTTCCAGGTGTGTGATTTGGAAGCTGGTCAAGTCTGATTGTTGGGTCCATGAGCTGGTGGTCCTTTGGTTACGTGGGCTATTCGGCCCGCAGGGTGGTTGCCCCGATATGGATGGTGTCTCCGGAAACGAGTTCCTGTTGATGGATGCGCTGTCCATTAATGAATGTGCCATTTGTGGAGCCACAGTCTTCGACAAGAAGTTTGCCGGCTGGGCTGTAAATGCGGATGTGGCGGCGGGAAAGCTTGTCATCGGCTGCGATGGGGAAGTCAGTGGATACAGG
>JAURHZ010000022.1 GCA_030833025.1 Armatimonadota bacterium | reverse complement strand
CACCTGCAAAGCAGCAGTCAGCTTGGTTTTACCCAGCTCTGAGATAACAGCATAAGTCCCACGACCATCGTGCTCACAGGCCTCTCGCGATATCACGCCACCTTCGACCATTCGGTCGATCAAGCGGGTGATGCCACTTCGGCTCAGAGATGATCTCTCAGCAAGCTCTCCTAGTCGAATCCGGCCATTTCCATACTGCTGAATGTCAAAGAGAATCCCTACCCATTCAAGCGGTACACATCCGGACCTGCGCAACGACTCATCGATTGAGCGGGAGATTTTAGCCTGCCCGGCACACAGCTTACGCCATACATGATTAGTATCAAAATCGCTCACAGAACTTTTGTACCCACCCAACGCAAGCTTTACACCTTGTTCAACAGCATATTGGATGGTGATTACCAATACATATAAAGCATAATCTGCGTAACGGTCTTAGCATTACTTTGGGAAACTTCGCTCCTACCAGTTATCCGGCCTTTACAGTGCGCATCTGGATTCCCTTGTAATAGGTATCAAGCTACACTGTTGGCCAGAAAATTGGCAATCGAATTGTGGTTCGTTGGCTATGACGCTACATTCGCCAACCTGTACAGGGCATCTCCATAGATGCGGATACATTGAAGATAGCGTTCTACGGAGATGTTCTCATCAGGGCGGTGTGCAACTTCTGGGTCCCCTGCCATCGCAGCACCAAAGGCAACGCCCACGGGTTGTACGCATGTCGCGTACGTTCGTCCCCCCATGGTCTTAGGAGCCGACATGTCTGCGGTGTGGTCACGATAGACGCTTAGCAGTGTCTTGACAGGTTCTTGGTCGATTGGCACGTGCAGAGGGGCTGTGTGGTCAAACTGAACCAATGTCCACCCACGCTCATTGAGGTTGTCCCAGCTACGCTGCAGCACTGATTCGTCCCAAGTTGCCGGATAACGAACATTAATTACAACCTCAAGCAGACCATCTACAGTGTTCACAACTCCGACATTCAATGTCAAGGGTCCTGTAAGGTCATCTTGCCCATCGATCCCAGCACCTTTGCCATCGCAGTCACATAGCTCAACCAGTGCCGTCCAAGCTGCATCACCAGTAGCCGTAGCCAAGCCCGTGGCTAGGAGCATCGCGGCATTTACGCCGCCGTGGGGTGCCCCGCCATGTGCAGATACGCCCGTAACCTGAATCGTGCCTTCGCTTGATTCCGTTGCATCTGGCAATGCCGTACGCAAATGGCTCACAACTGATGCATCTGCTACCGTAACGGTCGCTTTATCAGGAACCATATTTGGACGCAGGCCAGATGTAAACGCTGTAATTCCTGCGGACATCTCACTAAGAGGCCTTGTTACGGTCGCAGTGTAGCTTCCCTTTTCAGCGTGATACAGAGGAAATCCAGCATCAGGGGTGAATGCGAGCTTTGGCATCGGTTGCCCAGCCGCACCAAAGTAATGCTCCATGCATTGCCAGGATGACTCCTCATCACATCCAAAGATCAGGCGAACCCTATGGCGAAGCTCTGCACCGCTTTGCAGCAAGGCGATGGCACCGTGAACTCCTGCAAACGTTGGTCCTTTGTCATCCTGTGTGCCGCGGCTCCAAATACGCCCATCATGGATCACGGCATCCCACGGACCATCCGTCCAACCATCGCCTGGCGGCACAACATCAAGGTGCCCAAGTAGCGCAACGTGTTCTGCCGCATCCGCAGGGCCAAACTCAGCGTATCCAACGTAGCCATCTAGGTTGACCGTTTTCATCCCAGCCGCTGCACACATATCGAGAGTGTAAGTAAGAGCATCTGCGCAGGCTTTTCCAAAAGGAGCGCCTTCAGCAACCGTTTCCTCATCTTTTACGGATGGAATACGGAGGCATTCTTGTAGTGACGCAATTGCCGCATCTTTGTTGGATGCTACATAGTCGTTTAAAAAGTCGGTAAAGGACATGATGTTAGTCTTTCAGGAGGCTCTTGAATCCAGGTACGAGTGCCTCGAGAATTTTTGCGCTGATTTCAGCTACGGCTGCATCAGCGTCGTTTCCTTGGTGCATATTTCCAGGAGGGATAGTGTCTATAGCCACTGCCATCACGACACGGTTTCCATCAACAGTGATTACTCCGACATCACCGCGCATGGTCTCAATCCAACCCGGTTTGTGCGCGACCTTGCAAACAGATTTTGGAGGCTCGACGTCCCAGCTTAGCGGTAGCCATTTAGTAAGCATACGACCATCGATGCACTGTTCCATGCGCTCCACCGTATCGGATGTCAGGTGCGACGCAACAGTAACCAATTCAAACGCAGTGGATTGCGCTGTGTGCTCGTGGTCATCGGGGCCGGGGTTCATCGTAATCGGCCGGTTGATCGTCGTAGATTCGATGTCCCATGTACGCCTAAGCATCGCCGTCGCGACAGCAGGTCCGCCCAAGGCATCTAGACAAATGTTGCTCGCCACATTGTCAGACACAACAATCGCGAGCGTTGCAGCATCAGAGAGGGAGAGTTCTCGTACGCTTGGCATATAGCGAAGCACACCGGCACCACCTACGACGTCACCGTCTGTAAACTTACACGCGTCATCCCAAGAGAGGCCACCAGCAGCGACAAGACGGGACACCATGTCTACAATTGCGATTTTTATCGTAGACGCAGTTGGAATCACTCTCCACTCGTTATGGGAAAAGCTGTCTCCCGTCGTCAGGTTGACGGCATGGACACAGATTTTTGCATCCCCACCAACGGTCTGTTCTAGCTTACTAATACGTTCAGTTAGTGTCATCATCGGTATAGTCCATATCCAAGTCTTCAGCTTCAGCACTTGCGACTGGACGTGCTCGGTCACTTGCCCAGTATCTGAGTTCGGCAATCCCTTCACGCATTGTTCGAGAGAGAGGAACAGAAACCTTTATGACATCGAGCATGTCGCTGTCCGTGAGTTCACGCGCACCATCGTGGAACGATGTATACAAGGCGGAAACGACGACTTGTTCGATTTCCGCACCTGAGAAGCCAATCGCTTTACTCGCCAAGAGGTCGACATCGTGGTTGGCGACTTCTCGTCCACGTTTACGAAGGTGAATCGAGAAAATTTCTTTGCGTTCCGGATGCGCGGGGAGATCAACAAAGAAAATCTCATCAAAACGCCCCTTTCGCATAAGTTCTGGAGGAAGCGCCGAGACATCATTCGATGTTGCAATCACAAAAACAGGCGCCTTTTTATCCTGCATCCAAGAGAGAAAGGTTCCAAAAACGCGGCTGGTTGTACCGCCATCGGAGATACCAGAGCTTTGCGTCCCACTAAAGCCTTTTTCGAGCTCATCAATCCAAAGAAGACATGGCGCAACAGACTCAGCCGTCGCAATCGCCTTGCGCATGTTTTCTTCCGATGATCCAACAATTCCAGCGAAGATTCGGCCGACATCGAGGCGTAGGAGAGGCAACCGCCAGAGGCTCGCGATTGCTTTGGCGGTCAGGGACTTTCCGCAACCTTGTACTCCGAGGAGGAGAATACCTTTGGGCTCAGGGAGACCATATTCCTTAGCTTTCCCACTAAAGCTCGCCGTGCGCTGGTTCATCCAGTCCTTCAGAAGGTCCATACCACCGACATCGTTGAATGCCTCCGATGCCCGGTAGTACTCAAGAATGCCAGATTTACGGATGATCTGTTCTTTTTCTCCAAGGATGACATCGATGTCGAAGCAGCGTTTCTCAACCAGAGACTTAGCAAAGACATTTTCGGCTTCATTGCTGGTGAGACCACTTGCGGCCTTTAGTACCTGCTCACGCTGGTCAGTCGAGAGGCGGACATCCACTTGGGAGTTGCCACGCACACTCTGGATGATGCCTTCGAGGAGGCGATCTAAATCGGTCACAGTCGGCAGCTGGTAGTCAACAACCGTGATTTCTTTTTCAAGTTCAACGGGAAGCTTCAGCATCGGGGACAAGAGGATGAGCGTCTTGTAACTCGTCTTTAATGCATAGACAAGGTCTCGCAGCTTTCGAATTACGACGTGATCCGTCATAAACGGGTGAAAATCTTTAAGGAGGAAGACACTTTGATCCGGTGCTGAGAGGACTTGATCGAGTGCAGCAATTGGATCGCGTGCGCCGATGTTGCCACCGAGTCCACTCGTAATCGTCCACTGGACGAGCTTTTTACCGCGACGCTGGCAAATTTCGCGAAGTGCCTCTTCTACGCGCCGCTCCTCCCATGACACGACATATACAATCGGGTAACGAGCACGGATGAGCGTTTCCAGCTCCTGGTCAACAGTCGTGGGTTGGTTGGACAAGCGAATCTCCCAAAGTCAAGTGTTTCATTATAGCCGTAGACCTACCCGCACGTGTCAGCGGGCTTATGCTGAACATAGGGGTTTCTATCGAGATATACCAGCATCTAAAGTTTTTATAAAAGATCTCCATCGTTTGGCAGACTTCTTGCGTCACTGTCTTCCGTCGGGCCGCCGAACCTGACAGGAGAGAAGACAAACGGTGTCGATACTAACTACTACCAGACCTAAAAAGCGCACACCCATTGATCCCGTAGGAACAAAGCATGGTGGAACAAAGCCTGTTCTTCCTGCCAATACCACGGAAGCAATACAACAGTTCCAAGACCAGCTTTATTCATTATCGGTTTTCGCTTGGCTGAGATGGCCGGATGGCATTAAGTGCATTCACTGCGGTGCCGAAGACCCTGGATTCTTGTCCACTCGCCAAATTTGGAAGTGTCGTGACCCACGCTGCCGCAAGCAGTTCTCGGCTCGCCGAGACACGTTGCTGGAAGATTCACCGATCTTGATTGGTGATTGGCTTGCTGTCCTCTGGATGGTTGCCAACCAGCGCGGTGGTGTGAGCTCATATGACCTTAAGGAGCTCCTAGGCGTAACGCAGAAGACGGGATGGCTGATGCTTCGTCGCATCCGGATGGCTGTTCAGTACCTTCACGAAACGGGCACTCCAATGCCGAAGCGTGCACGGACTGAAGCAGAACGCTTTGCTCGCCTGACTGCACACGTTTTACTTGTCAGCAATGAGCAGCTTGCGGAAGAGGAAGCTGCAGTAGATGCAGGGAAGCCTCTTAGCAATCCGTTTGCTCGGCGAGGCGCAGACCGTACTGGCTTGCGTTCGATGACGGATGCAGCATAGCAACCCGTCGCTCTCCTAAAACTGGTAACCTGCCCCGCCTAACCGCGGGGCAAGTCTGCATTTAACGGTACGATTCGGCAATGACGCTGTGGGAAATCATGGTTGGCTACCCTGGCTCGCAGGACATCGACCAGCACCCCTATTATCCGTACCGCCTCGCAAAGCTCGCATGGCATATCTACCATCATAGTTTCACAAAAAACGGACGCTGGTTCCTCGCTGGAACTGCCATTGCAAATCTGTCATTCACAATGTTCTGGTCGTTCGACATCCAAACGTGGATCTTAGCTACGGCCATAAACTGTATTTGGATTCCAGATTTCTTTGCAAAGATGATTCCTTTGAAGGACACCGCTACGCTTAGTGGCAATGTCACCATTCAAATAGGGCAAGAAGTCACACTCTCACCATCCAATGTTTCCCTGTCCCCAAACAGCCTTGTTCACTTCGAACGCCTTCCACTCGCGTTGGTGTCCAGCCACGATGAAGGTTTTTCAGTCACTGACATCAACAGCCTCGAGCTTGGATTGCGTGGACGCTTTCGTGGCAGATGGGTCGTTCCTGCCATCCGAATAAGCCGTCCGGGTCCGTTTGGCCTGGTGGCAGGCTCACGGGTCATTCCAGCCAATGTCCAAATTTGTGTGCTCCCGTCACTCCCAGAGAGCCATACGGTACTAACAGCCAAAGCGGTTGTTACTGAAATGCATTCAGCCCGTGTATCAGGAAACCGGACGATTAGTTCAGGAATGGATGTCATTCGAGCACATACCCCTGGAGATCCAAGTAACCGGATCGACTGGCGTGCATCCACCCGAGCCGCGGCGACATCTAAACCAGCCCTTCAAGTTCGTGTTGCGCAGAGAAGTGCTGTCGATGGCGTGGTCATCGTTGTCGATGAACGCGTCGTAACCGCCGATGTCTCAAAGTGGCAACATTGGTCTGGTCGAGGCATCCGGGAACCACTTCCGATTCCGGAATTTGAGAACCTGGTTTCCCTTGCATATGCATGCGCACTATCGCTGCTACGCGATGGACAGACCATTGCCTCCATCACCAGCCAGCGACAACGCTTCACGCAGCTTCGCAGCCGAGGTGAAATCGCAGAGGCATTCGCGAGCATCAAGGACTTTGAAACGCCATCCACATTGCTGGCAAAGGTTCCACCACCGGTACTACCTGACGCGGACGCGCTACTCTTTACTCTCCATCCGGAGCAGTTCAACGCTCCTGATGAAGGCGATATTGGACGGCATGTGTGTGTCATTGCAGATGTAAATGGTGTTGTATTGGGAGGCGTGGAAAATGCCTAATCACGTCTCGTCCACCACCGTTGTTATAACCAATACCGTCGTCGTTTTGACATCGATTGCTGTCATCAGTGTCGCAGGCTTTCTTCCACTTCCAATCGGGATTGCCTGCCTTTCGTTGATCGCGTGTTTTGTCCAGCCCCAGTGGAAAGCGGGTATATGGATGTGGATTGCGGCGGCGGCGCTAACAACCATTGGCGCGATGACAACGCCGGATACATCCCCGATGGAGCTGCTTCAAATCGGACCCGCCCGGCCCCGAAACCTCCTCATGCAGGCGTCCCTCGCCGGGACCTTCGTCAATGCCTTGGCATACCGAAAGCATGACCCTCGGCGTAGCGCCCTCCTCGTGATGATTGGCGTTGTCGTCACCGCAACGGGAATAACAAACACATTTTCGTTCCCCGGAAAAGTCGCAGCCGCTATGCTGCCTCTCATCGTCGGCATTTTGCTCAGCCTAAACAACATCGAAGGCAAGGCAACGCTACGAACTTTCCGCTGGCAGCTGCTCGGGATCATCGGCTTCGCGCTGATGTTCGCCGGAGCCACCACACTCATCACCGCAAAGAAAGACTTGCTCTACGAGATTGGAAACCGGATGCTCGATGCAAGGTCATCGCCAGCATCAGGGTCTCGCGGTATCGAACAACCGCAGCTTGGACCAACATATGGAGATGCCGGTAGTACCGCGCGTATCCTGCATGTAAAGACAAAGTCGCCACTGTATCTGCGCCAAGCAGCTTACACGTCCTATCTGTCAGGAGCTTGGGGACCGCCACTAACCTTCCGCCGCATGGCCCCTCTGCCATCCAAGTTCATCCTAGGCCCCGACCCGGATGCGATTTCCATCCACCGCTACGACTCTACAGACCGTGTCGTTTACATTCCGGCGGATACGTCTGGAATCATCGCGGATGTCGATAGCAATCTCGCATGGGCTCAGGATGACAGTGGTCCGGTGATCACTGGACCAGATGCACAATCGGATTATGCCTTTACAATCGCCAATCCTGATCCCAAAGGTAAACAACCGCTACTTGTCGGCGCAGAATCTTCCGAACAAAAGGATGCATCCCTAGAAGTCCCCGATGACCTGACAGGCCCGCTGGAACGTTTTGTTGAGCGTAATGGCATCGAGGCTGGGTTTACAGAAGAGACTGCTCAGGCCGTTGTGGCAGCACTACAACGCGAGCATTCCTATTCGCTCACGTTCTCACCAAATCCAGGGGATGCACTAGCATCCTTCCTTGATGCGCCCGGGGATGATGCTCACTGCGCATACTTTGCAAGTGCCACCGTGATGCTCCTTCGTCACCTTGGATACCCGGCTCGGCTCGTCAGTGGCTTCTTTGCCCACGAACCAGCGGCCGATGGTATTACGGTCCGTGGACGGGATGCTCATGCGTGGGCAGAAGTGCACGTTCCTAACAAGGGGTGGGTGTTGGTAGAAGCGACTCCCGCGGCAGGACTGCCAGCGGGTAATCCAGAGAGCGTGGGAGCACTGTCAAGGCTTTGGGAGCGAATAACGGACTCCATCCGAGCAATGCGTACAGAGCTTGAAAATGGCAACCTAACCTTTATCGCTATACCAGCAATCTTCATAGCCATCATCCTTGGATTTTCGTTCTATACAAAGCGAAAGCGGACGCAGACCACCGATGTAACGGACAAGCGTTTTGTGGAATATCTTCGGGAATACAACCGCCTGTGTACCAAGTGTGGGATTCCGAATGTAGGTAATGAAACGCTGATGCATCATTTTAGTACGTATGCAAGCCACTTTGCAGATGCCATTAGAGCCGACGTGGATGCAAGTGTTCAGCACTATGAGCAGTGCCGCTACGGAAATGTATCGCTTGACTTACAGCATGTCGCGGTCATTCGGGAGATAGGGCAACGCATCGGTAAACATTGAATCCGTGTTGCGTAAGTGCTAGACTTGGCTCATGCGTATCATTCGATTTCTGACCCAAGCTGGGGAAACCCTGCATGGCATCGCGACAGATGCCTCGTTGACCTCTGCACGTGTGCTTTCGGATGCTCCTTGGAACGGTGGAACCGAAACGGGTGAAATAGCGCAGGTAGCGTCACTCCTTGCCCCCGTTGTTCCAGTAAACATTCTGTGCATCGGCCTCAACTACAAGCGTCATGCCGAAGAGAGCGGGATGCCGGTTCCTGAGCGCCCTCTCCTTTTCATCAAGGCCACGTCAACCCTCCTTGATCCGGGTGCAGATATCGAACTTCCATCCATCTCTGAAGAAGTCGATTACGAATGTGAGCTCGCGATTGTCATCGGAAAGCGTGCCAAGCATGTGTCCGAAGAGGATGCTCTCGATTATGTTTGTGGCTATACCTGCTGCAACGATGTCTCTGCGCGTGACTGGCAGCTTCGCCTCGATAAGCAGTGGGCACGTGGAAAGTCGTTTGACACATTCTCGCCACTTGGCCCGAGCATTGTGACAACCGATGAGATTCCAGATCCGAACAATTTGGCTATTGCAACCCGGGTCAATGGTGAGACTCTTCAGTCAAGCCATACATCTGACATGATCTTCAATGTACGTCACATCATCAGCTACCTCTCACAGGGCCTGACCCTGCTTCCAGGAACCGTGATTTTGACCGGAACGCCGGAGGGTGTTGGAATGGGACGAACGCCAAAGCGCTGGCTGAATCCAGGGGATGTCTGTGAGATTGAGATCGAGGGAATCGGAATCCTCAAGAATGCCTGTGTCAGTGAGGTGGTGGCATGAGCGCCCTTCGCCTCGATGGCAAACATGCAGTTGTAACGGGTGGCGCCAGTGGCATCGGTCAGGCGATTGTCGAGCGCCTCGCAGAGTTCGGTGCGCGGGTTACTGTGCTCGATCTGAATGCACGGGATGGCTTTCCATTTCGAATCATCCCAACCGATGTTAGTAATCCTGAGTCTGTGGCGGAGGCTTTTGCAGCGATTGATGAGATTGCTCCAATCGATATTCTCGTCTGTTCCGCTGGAATCGGATTTGTAGGCAATATTCTAGGCACAACACCTGAGAAGTTTGACCAGCTGATGGGCGTGAATGCACGAGGTGTGTTTCTATGCTGCCAGCAGGTTATTCAGCGCTTGACGGATACGGGCCGCACGGGAGCGATTGTCAACATTTGTTCCATCGCAGCCAAAGTCAGCCTCGCTGAACGCTTTGCCTACGGTGCGACAAAGGGTGCGGTTCTGATGATGACAAAGTCCATCGCACAGGATTACATCCACCAAGGAATCCGTTGTAACTGTGTATGTCCAGCACGGGTGCATACGCCATTCGTCGATGCCTATCTTGCAAAAAACTACCCTGGGCAGGAAGCAGAGAAGCTTGCTGAGCTTAGCTCCGCACAGCCGATGGGCCGTATGGGCAAGACATCAGAAATCGCATCGATGGTGCATTACCTCTGCTCGGATGAAGCATCGTATATTACGGGAGCTGACTACGATGTCGATGGTGGCACATTGGCGATGCGTTAGCGGGTGGCTATCCCGTTTTCCGTAACGTTTTTGGGTACCGGGACCAGTACCGGTACCCCGATGATTGCTTGTGGCTGTGCTGTCTGTCACTCCACGGATCCTCGTAACCGTCGGACCCGGCCATCGGTTCTGATCACAACTACTCAAGGCCGTATCCTTATTGATTGCGGTCCTGAGATGCGCCTCCAGCTTCTGGCTGCAAAGACGCCATCGATCGATGCCGTCCTCCTCACCCATGCGCACGCGGATCATATTCACGGCTTGGATGACCTGCGACAACTGACGTTTGCATCTGGAAATCCTGTTGATGTCTATGCATCCGGGCAGACGCTGAAACGTGTCATGCACGTCTATGATTACTGCTTCAAAGATACAGGTCCGGGAGGCGGTAAACCGCAATTACATTTGTATGAGATTGCTTACGGTCAAACCATTGAGCTCGCTGGAATCACGATTATGGCCACGCGGCACATGCATGGGACATTGGATGTCACTTCGTATGTAATCGGTGATCGCTTTGTGTACTGTACGGATGTCAGTCTGATTCCCGAAGAGACGATGTCCGAGTTTGCAGGTAAAGATGTTGTGGTGGTTGGAGCGGTGAGACCAGATAGTAAGCCACATGCCAGTCATTTCGTCCTCCCAGAGGCCCTCGATGTGTTGGGGCGTCTCGCCCCTCGGCTAGGACTGATTACGCACATGTCACATTCCTTTGAACATGCAACCGTTGAAGCCCAGCTGGCAAAGAACCGTCGTCTGGCCTTTGATGGCTTGATTGTGAGCCTATCTGATGACCAGATCACGCTCTCGTCGAGCCCCGATAGCGCGCATGATTGCCGATAGAATCAACGTATGGAAGCCGAAATACCGGATGATGTTGCATCGTCCATTTTTGCAAAAATAGCCAGTGGTCAGATTCCGGTTCAAGCGGTTTACGAGGATGATTTTGTAATCGCATTCCCCGATATCAGCCCCGTGGCTCCGACGCATGTTCTGGTCATCCCCAAGGTAGCGATGCGAGATATCACCTGTATCAGCCAGCTGTCCCCTTCTGAAGCTGCAGGTTTTCTTATCGGAATCGCAAATACAGCTGCCGCATGTGGACTCACGGAGGACGGTTTCCGCACGGTGATGAACACTGGACGTGACGGTGGCCAGACAGTCCCATACCTCCACGCACATGTTTTGGGTGGCCGTCAGCTATCTTGGCCGCCAGGGTAATCAACAATGAATGAAAACGATGAAGTCAAACCGGGTGTACCAGATGAACAACCGCAGCAGGTTTCACGCCGGGACTTTTTGAGACGTGCGACGACAGATGCCGCAAAAACGGGAATGGATGTTCTCCCCGGTGCAAAGCTGGCCAATACAGTAGTGAAAACACCATGGTGGAAGTCGATTGCCACATGGAAATCAGACAGAACCAAGAGTGAAGAGGAAAAATAACGTGCCCACGACGGATTTGAGAGACATTTTGGATGTTTGTGTTGACGCAGCCCTGGTTGCAGGAAAGCGGACGCTTGCTTATTTTCAGACCGGCGTTCAGCCTGACTGGAAAGAAGATGACACTCCGGTCACAGTTGCCGACCGTGAGGCTGAGCGTGTTCTGCGCGAGCGTATATTGGCATCCTTCCCAGACCATTCGATTCTCGGCGAGGAAGAAGGCGAGTCAACTGGCACGGCTCCTTACCGCTGGGTTTGCGACCCAATTGATGGCACGAAAGCATTTGTCAGCGGTGTTCCTCTTTATGGAACCCTGATTGGTGTTGAGCACGAAGGCCGAATTATCGCAGGCGCGATTTATCTTCCGGCACTTAATGACATGGTCTGCGCTGCAGATGGCTTAGGTGCTTACTGGAATGGCCGTAAATGTAGCGTGTCAACCAACCGCGACCTGTCCAAGTCCGTTGTCGTCTGTTCATCGATCGTTCGGTCACAGGAACGCTCGGATGCCTTTGACAAGCTGACCAAGGCCACATATCTTCAGCGTACGTGGGGAGATGCCTTTGGTTACTCTCTCGTTGCAACCGGTCGCGCGGATATCATGCTCGACCCAGTGAAAAGCCCTTGGGATGTCGGGCCGATGCCTGTGATTTTCCGCGAAGCGGGCGGACTCGCAACAACGTGGACGGGTGAAGAGGACATTTACGGGCGCGACTTCATTGCCGCTAACCGCTATATCCACCCGCAAGTTATCGACATCCTAAAGCACGGCTAGTCACACGTGCTTCCGGATATCCGAACACCTCTACCAGGACCAAAGAGCCGGGCACTTGCTGCCCGGCTGCGCTCTGTCGAAGGGGCTAACGTTACCTTTCTTCCACAGGATGAATCGTTTCCCATATTTTGGGAATCCGGTAATGGTTGCCTAATCACAGATGTCGATGGAAATCAGCTTCTTGATATGACATCGGCGTTTGGTGTGAGCGCCCTCGGTCACGGTGCGACGGCAGCTACGCAAGCTATCGCGAAGCAAAGTAACTTGCTGCTCCATGGCATGGGCGATGTCCATCCAACCGTCGCCAAACTAGAGCTTTGCGAAGAGTTGTGTCGAACAAGTGGATTGCCTGCGGCGAAGGTGATTCTAGGTACGAGTGGCGGGGATGCTGTTGAAGCAGCGATTAAATCAGCCATTTTACGCACGGGTAAACACCGAGTTGTTGCATTCGATGGTGGCTACCACGGCTTGAATCTAGGTGCACTCAACGCAACTGCACGGCATGATTTCCGAATGCCTTTCCATCGTCATCTGGCTGACTTTGTCACCCACTTCCCCTATGGATCCCCACTGGAAAATCTACCGGATGACACTGCTGCGGTTTTGGTTGAAGTCATCCAGGGGCGTGGTGGTGTTCGTGAAGCATCCACTGATTGGTTGATGCACCTTCGATCCCTTTGTGATGCCGCTGGCGCGCTTCTCATTGTTGATGAAGTCTTCACAGGCTTTTGGCGTACCGGTGAAGTCTTTGCACATAGACATCATGGAGTAACTCCAGACATCATCGCCTGCGGGAAAGTTCTCGGGGGTGGGATGCCAATATCTGCATGTGTTGGAACTGGCGATGCGATGTCAGGATGGCCGGTTTCAACAGGTGAATCCATACATACATCTACATTTCTCGGACATCCAGGGGGCTGCGCTTCAGCAGTAGCCACGCTTCGCTCTCTGAGCGACATGGATGCCAGCGCGACAGTAAACCGCCTTGGTGCTTACCTCCGAAGTCATTTAGACTTGATAGCCCGGAAGCACACACGTAAGGTAACCTCCATTCGTGGTAAGGGTTTGATGCTGGGAATCCAAATGGATGCGCACGGGGCAGCCGTCACCCTTAGTGATGCATTGTTACAAAACGGAATTATTACGCTGCCGGCTGGGAACGGGGATGTCCTTGAGCTCACGCCTCCGTTCGTTGTGACCGAGCATCAGCTCGACTTTGTCGCAGGCGCCATTGACCAAGCGTTAACCCTTTAGTCCGGGTTCTGGTATCGTAGGCAACATGCAAGGTTCACAAAATCCAGCGATTGATCCAGCATCCATGCGTGCATTGACGCAGCTGGCAGATGCCTACAAGGCCGTGAAGTCCTTTAGATGTCAATTAATGACGCGGGCAACCCTCGGTGATAAAGAAGAAGTCGCAACAGGCTCACTGGTTATCCAGAGACCGGGAAGCATCTCAATCCGGACCGAATCAAACCGGACAGTGACAATTGCGGTGAATCATGGCAACGAACGGATGACGCGAACAGCCGGAGCGATAAGGCGGATGCGTGGAGAACCTACACTAAAAGGTCTCAAGGCGGGTTTGGATGCATCACGGGCATTTGTTACTCCGATTTTCCCCTTGTTGTTGACGGCACCGGATGCCGCAGGAAAAATCATTCCTGGCGCATTGCTGCGTGCTGGTCAGGGTACGCCATCATCACTGGATGGTGTGCGTTGCGATGTGTATGCCTATGAGGCGCGCAGCCCGTATGGCATCGCTAGGTTTGTGTTTACGATTGGACAACGTGACCGCTTGTTGAGAAAGCTTGACTTATCAACAGCCGGGCCAAGCGGACAGCTATCGCTAAGCGAAACATATACCAAGCTTCGTGTAGACGAACCAATTGCCGCTGCTGAGTTCACGGCTGCATTACAGGGAAAGTAGACAACCAATGCGCACAAACGGATTTTCCTTGGCGACACTTGCAGCCGCTTTCCGGCGACGCAAAGGCTACCACGTTGACGTCACCTTTCAGTTCACCCAGCCAGGCGTACCTGACTTTCAGGTTAGTGGCCAGTTAGATGTCATGTTTCCCGGAAGCCTACTCTTTACAACAGCGTCGAAAGACGGCCTGGTCACAGCAGCCACCGCGGACGCAAAGGGCTTCACCCGATTGAATTTCCCAAAAAGTGAAGCGATGGTCACACCGATGCTGCCATCGAGATCACGCGTGTCACGCTGCCTTACAGCAACGGCTATGTTTGATGATGGGCTAGCAGACATCCTCGCAGGGTTGGTGCCTTATGGCGACGATATCTCTCTTATCCGTGATACGGGGACAGCTGTCATCAATGACATACCTTGTGTTGGCTACATTGTGGATATTGGTAAGAAGACATCAATACCGTCATCTGTGACGGTGTACATTGGTAAAGCCGACCAACAGCTATACCGCTTCATCTCAGATCACCCTACTGTCAAAGGTGCACAGCGTACGGTCACGCTTAGCGTACCAAAACCTATTCCAGCCGTGCCCAAGAATCCCAAAGTCACGGACAAGGGAATGCAAAAGATGACTGCCGAACCAGAATTCAGCGGCACCGTTGTCATCGGGAAAATTGCCCCTCCACTTGTGGGGATGACGCTCCTAGGTAAGCCATTTGACTTGGACTCCCCCACAAAGGCGAAGGCGCGTATCGTCCACTTCTGGTCGATGAGCGACAGCAACAGCTGTCTACAGGTCATCGATATTCAGCGGGCCATTTCGCCATTTCCTACGGGTAGTGTGCAAGTCATTTCTGTCTGTCTTGATCATGTTCAGAACTCGCAGCGGGTCAAGCAATTATGGACGCGTATGGGAGCCACATGGCAAACAATCGTAGACCCGCTCGGACCAGACTCGGATGCAGCGCGTACTTGGCGAACTGACACTCCGGGTGGCATCGTGATACTGAGCCATTCAGGCAAAGTTCAAAGTCTAGGGCTACGTTCGACGGACATCACCGATGCTGTGAATACAGCTATGCGCTTGCCATGATTTCGCAGCTGGTGATTCGCGGCTATCGCTCAGTAAGGAATGTTCGTTTAAACCTTGGCCAACTAAATGTCCTGACCGGCACCAATGGCTGTGGGAAGTCGAATTTGTACCGCTCTCTTATGCTGCTGCACGGGTCGGCAAATGGGCGTTTTTCTGAGATGATTGCCGAAGAAGGTGGGATGCCATCCGTGTTGTGGGCTGGACAGACGCGGGGCACAGGACCAGTCCAGATGGAGATATCCGTTTCGTTTGACCACGGATTAACATACAGCGTCGCCTGTGGTCTCCCTGACAAGAACTCCGTTC
>JAURHZ010000229.1 GCA_030833025.1 Armatimonadota bacterium | reverse complement strand
TGTCCAGATCGTGGCGCACGGCTATCCCGATCATCATTGGATACTGGACGGTCAGTACGGCCATTTGTGTCAGGTCTTGACCCATTGTCCCGTTGGGGTGGTGCCGATGGAGTACTGGATCTATCTGGGGAACGGTCACCTCTGACTATGGGAGTCGGCGCGCTGTCGCGACCGCTATCACGTCCAGGGCGGCTGTCACCGCCGGATGACCTTGCTGGCCCATTTTGGTCCTGACCACGTTCACGTGAAGGGTTTGCTGGTGGCTCCGGAGTCCGAACTGGAGAGCGATCACCACCACGCGTTGGGTTATCGGAGGGGCGAGCATCGCCACCGGATGACCTTTGAGGTTGCACGGGCTCCGAGCTGCGGTCTCTTTGCTGTGGAACGGGTGGCTCTGATGTGCGACCAGGGGCACGGTCACCGCCACGCGTTTGTGGCTCCGATTGGCGAGTCGGAACATTCACACTTCCACGCCCACGTGGGGTGGCTTGGGCCAATACGTTTAGCGATCCACTTAGTGTCAGGGTTAGCGCCATCATCGCACAGAGACTTCTTTGTCCAGCGGTCAAAACGTTCATCTCATTATCCTTACAGGTTCAAACCTGCATCGAACTGTTCTTGCATATTGGTACGCACCAAGTTCTGAAAACGTGACACGCAGCGGTGTGCTACTCAAATTATGTTAGTGACTAGATATCACGCTTGTGAATCATCCTGAAGATGACTGGTAAGACAACCAATGTCAGCACGGTTGCCGTAATCAGTCCACCAATAACCACCGTGGCAATCGGCTTTTGAACTTCGGCACCACTTCCCGTAGCAATGGCCATCGGGACAAATCCAAGGCTAGCCACACAGGCAGTCATTAGGACGGGGCGGATACGAGCCTGTGCACCGGTGATTACCGCATCTCGAAGCGTATCCGTTGTTGATCGAATACTTGTGATGAACGTGACCATCACCAAGCCATTCAAGACTGCAATGCCAGCGAGGGCAATAAATCCGACTCCGGCAGAGATACTAAACGGCATCTGCCTCGCAGTCAGGGCGAGAATACCCCCTGAGACGGCAAATGGGATGCCGGTAAACACGAGGAGTGCATGCTTGAAATTGCCAAGGGTCAGCATTAGGAGTATGAACACAGCGATAAACGTGATGGGCACAGCAATCATCAGTCTGAGCTTTCCTGACTTTAGTTGCTCGTATGTGCCTGCATACTCCAAGGAATATCCGATGGGTAGTTTTATCGAACTGTTTACTTTTTGTTGGACATCTTCAGCGAAAGTTCCTAGGTCACGCCCACGGACATTTGCCATAATCACGACACGGCGCTGGCCATTTTCACGGCTGACCTGTATCGGACCACTGACTCGTTCGATATCGGCGATATCAACTAAGCTAACACGTGTCCCAAGATGCGTTGGAATGCGTATTGCCATCACATCACTCACAGATGACCGTTCATCTGGATTCAGACGTACTGTTACATCGACTTTGCGGGTGCCATCGACAATACTAACGGCTTTGTGACCTGCGAGCGCGCTTTCAACGACGGCCTGTGCGGCTTCTACATCCACTCCAAGGCGGCCCATCCGTTCACGGTCCAGCATGATTTGTAGCTGTGGAAGGCCTTCCGTTGCCTCAACTTCGACATCCGCTGCACCAGAAACGCCCGCAACTGTTGTCGCGATTTCCCGTGCCAAGTCTGCTAGTTTTTCGATATCTGGGCCGAAGACCTTGATGCCGAGATCAGAGCGGAGCCCCTGCCCTTGAATCATTTCATCCATGCGCATCTTGACCGGTTGGGTAAATGTTGCATCAAACCCAGGTGATTGCTGCAACACATCACTAATGGCTGAAATCAAAGCATCCTTTGTCCTTACACGTTTCCAGGAGTTGGTTGGATGCAGGGAAATCAAGGTGTCTGTTTGGTGAATCAGCATTGGGTCGGTCGCGACTTCAGGGCGTCCAATACGATTCATTACATGAGATATTTCATCGGGGAATTTAGCCAAAAGCACTTGCTCCAGCTTAGTGGAGCGTGCGATGACTTCATCTAACGATGTACCAGCTTTGTAAAAGCCACTGACCGCGATTGCACCCTCATCTAGTTCGGGAATGAAGGATGAACCGAGACGTGTGAATAGAAATCCACTTACTGCCATCAGGGCAAGTGCAGGCGCGATTGCGAAAATTGGGCGGTCAAGAAGCGTCGACAGTAAATGCTTGTAACCAGATTCAATACGGTCAAGAACCGGGTGGGGGCGTTCATCCTGAGACTTTAAAAATTGTCGGCACAGTGCAGGGACCCAGGTGAGAGACAGCAGAATCGATGCAATCAGCGCAAGAATCACCGTGAGACCCATCGGGCGAAACATCTTCCCCTCAACGCCTTGGAGACTGAGAATCGGGATGTATGTTGCGATAATGATTGCCACGCCGAATAGCGATGGCTGCATCACTTCTTTAGCCGCTTGAAACAGGACTTCGTCGAGCTCATGCGGGGACAGTTTTCTGGATGCGTGACTGACCCTATGGGAGATTTGCCTCACTGCATTTTCAACGATAATTACCGCACCATCAACGAGCAGGCCAAAATCCAGCGCTCCTAGACTCATCAGGTTGGCGGATATATGAAAAGCTCTCATCCCAATAGCTGCGATGAGCATCGCAACGGGAATAACACTCGACACAATCAGTCCTGCTCTGATTTGCAGGAGGAACAGCAAGAGTACTGCGATTACAAGGATGCCGCCTTCAGAGAGGTTTTTAAGTGCGGTTTCCAATGTCCGGTCGATAAGGTGGTCACGTTCGAGGAAGCCGATCAGCTTTGTACCAGCAGGCAACGTTTTTTCAATAGTGGTGATCCGGCTTCTGAGCCCGTTCATCACCATCTTCCCATTTTCACCAATGAGAAGGAGAGCGATACAGTAAACTTGCTCACCCGTTCCCATATCGGTAAAAGCACCCTGACGTATGGCATCACCGTCAGATACCAGAGCAACATCGGCAATGCGGACAGTACGTCCCTGTGCTGTCGTCTTGATGGGGGTCTGTTCCAAGTCTTGTTTGCTGGTAAGGGTTCCAACACTGCGAACGAGTGCCTGAGTATCGCTTTGCTTTAAGTACGAACCGCTGGCATTGGAATGATTCTGAGCCAATGCGGACGACACATCGCGGATTGTCAGCCCTGCTGCCTCTAGCTTAGTTGGGTCAACTGCGATTTGTAGCTGACGTACTGTTCCTCCCCAAGGGTTAATTTCAGCAAGTCCTGGAACACGAAGTAACTGTGGCCGCACTACCCAGTCCATTAGTTCCCGGCGCTGGCGCAGTGACAGGTCTGGATTATCAATTTTCAGGTGTACAAGCTCACCAAGGCCTGTGGAAACCGGCCCTATCTCAACTTTGCAATTGAGTGGCAAATCAAGTCCATTCAGGCGCTCAGAGACAACCTGTCGAGCAAAATATAAGTCTGTCTGATCCTCAAAGACAACTGTGACTTGGGAGAGTCCATATTGACTGATGGAGCGTGTTTCCGTGAGATGCGGCGTACCAGCGAGGGCTACTTCGAGTGGAAAGGTGACTTGTCGCTCAACTTCTTCCGGACCAAGGCCATCAATAGATGCGTTTATCACCACTTGTTTGTTGGTGATGTCAGGGACTGCATCAATCGGCATCGTCAGCAGCTGGAAGCCTCCAAAGGCCGCGAAAACCAGTGTGATTAGGAGTATGATGCCCCGAAATCGGATGGAAAACCTGAGGAGGTTGTCAATCACTGCTTGTATCCAGCTGCTTCTGCAGCGGCAAACAATGAAGTCGCTCCTTTTGTAACTACTGCGTCAGTTTCTAGAACACCAGTCACAATTACGTGACCCGCTGCTGTGTTTTGGACGATTTTGATTTCCCTGATTTTGTAGATGTTTGCCTCATCCTTGATAAACACCAGCGATTTACCATCGGAGGTGACGATTGCGCTCTCTGGAATCGCAAGTCCCATCCGCTTTGCGGTAATCGGAATTTTTGCGTTTACGACGGTGCCTTGCCTGAAATCAGACCCTGCGGGAAGCTGAACTCTAACCGGTACCAATCCCGTTTCTTCGTCGACATTTGTACCAATTGACATCACTGCACCGGTGATGTATCTAGCACGCTTAGAGGTAGCGATTTGTACCTGACT
>JAURHZ010000228.1 GCA_030833025.1 Armatimonadota bacterium | reverse complement strand
CAGTTCAACCAATATCGCCTCGTGACATATGCGCTCCTGCTCATCGTGATGATGATTGTTCGCCCACAAGGTATCTTTGGCCGCGGAGAACTTTCATTCGCAAAGCTGCGTACTAAGTTTAAGAAGCACGCAACACAGTAATGGATAGAGCCACACAAGATGTCAAAGTAGCTGTTTTCATCGACTTCGATAACATTAGACGAAGCATCGAGGAACAGTTCGAGCCATCCCGTGTCGATATCCATCGAATGCTCCAAGCTATTCTTGATAGCACAAACGGCCGCATTATCGTAAAACGCGCATATGCGGACTGGGGATATTGCCGTGATTATCGGAGTGATCTGCTCGATAATGCGACAGAACCCGTTCAGACCTTTCACCTGACTCAGCGTGGGAAGAATGGTGCTGATATCCGCATCGCCATCGATGCCATGGAAACGGCACTAAGACACTCTGAGATCACCCATGTGGCGATTGTCTCTGGAGACAGTGACTTTACGCCGCTGGTGATGAAGCTGCGGGAGCTGGGACGCCATGTCATCGGACTAGGTGTTCGGGCAAATTCCAGTGCGTATCTTGCCAAAGCATGCGATGGCTTCATTTACTACGATGACATCGTGGACAGACAGTGGGCGAACCCGCGCGCCGCAGCCGGTACAAGTATCGTTGCGGATCCGCCTCGCCTTATTGCAGATGCAATGGATACCTGTGGGAATGTTCCCGTGGCACTACGTGACTTACGTGTTGCTGTCGAAGCGGCTTGCCCCGGGTTTCTAGAATCCCATTTTGGTTGTGGCACATTCGCCGGATTCCTCAGTCGCTATGGACGTGAAATTCGGCTTGTTCCCGACGACGCGGCTGGGTTTATTGTGTGCCCGACAACCCTTTCAGCGGCCATGGGCCTGACATGGGCAGAGGCATATGAAGACCTCGCTAAGTCGCTCCCACAGCCACTCACATTTTCACCGCTTGCCGAGCGCTACAGGACTGTTCTCCGGGATCTCAATTTCAGACACGTGCCGTATGTTGACCGCAAGGCCGTGCTCGACACCTTATACAGTATGTTTCGGTCTGAAAATGTCGATCCGATGAGCCTCAAGGAAGCAAAAGATCGCCTCCACGCTTGGTTTGAAGCCGAGCGGCCAAGCGTTCCATGGGAATCCGTCAATTCCACCGTCTACCAGCTGTTCTACACCTGGTGCTTTGCCTTTGACAACAATGAGGAAGCAGACGGAAAGCAGCGCTGGGATAGACGCACGAGCTTACACCCTGAAATCGTTACGATTGATGACTTGGCGAAGCGATGTGATCGAGGAATCGTACGTCGCCTCATGGAAAGCGAACGCGAGGACATTGATCCTGCTGCCTTGAATGAGTGGCTCTACGATGCTGATCCCGGGATGCTGCCGCTGGTTCGCGAACTGATGGACCTCTCGCGAGCACCGTATATGTCACTGGGAAGATAAATCACAATGGGAATCCTCTGGACGGATGCCGCTGGCACTGCAATGTCGTGGTGGAGGATTGTGTCAGAAGTCAGCCCGCGAGTCGTAACGACAGAAGCGATGCGGGAAGCACGGATTGCCGTCATCGGCGATGAAATTCTCTGTCAAGCAACCATCACGCAGCTATGCGCCGGCGATGCAACCAGCCGCTATGTTGTTCACTATGCAGAGCCACCGGATGCCTCGACATCAAGACTCTACGCCTTTCGTCTCTATGTATCTGCTGAGTCAAGCCTTCTCGGGATGCGAGATGCAGCTAGCATTTCTTTCTCTGGAACATTTGATGCCTGTGCAGTCCGCATGATGGAGCTCAGGCCAGATCTGGCCGTTGCGCTAGGAAGGCGCTTTCCAGGCTTGAGGACGGCGGCTGCCTCTTGGGTCATCAAAAGCGTGGCCTTGGCCAACCTACAGTTTGCGATGCTCTCAGCGGTTCCCGGGATACTTCCAATTACCGCGCCATTCCTTCCTGCTTCATCGTTTGCCGATCTCATTGTTCTCACAAAAAATCAGACGATGATGGTTCTTCGCCTCGGGGCAATACACGGACAACGACCCGGTATCACAACCCAAGTCAAAGAGATATTGTCAACGGTCGGAGCTGCCTTTGGGTGGCGTACGGTGGCACGACAAGCGGCTGGCTGGGTACCTGCTGGAGCAGGCGTTGTACTAAAAGGTGTTATCGCTTGGTCAGGTACGGTTGCAGTTGGAAAAGTAGCTGAAGCCTACTACCTTCGGGGCGTTAAACTAGCAGCCTCCGATGTGCAAGCGGCATCATCAGAGGCTGATAGCGAAGCAAAAGCGATTGCTGCATCCATTGCAGATGACCTGCTAGGCAAGAGCAATCCTGAAGATTGAACGTCTCAGACGACGTTTAGCGGTCTGAACTTTCGGCTCTCAATACTGATCTGACGCGCAAGCTTGCCCGCGATTTCCTTTAGGTACACGGATTGCTCACTGTCAGGGTGTGTCGTCAAAATCGGGTCGCCTTCATCACCAGCACGGCGCATCGGCATATCTAGTGGCAGCTCGCCCAAGAACGGGACTTTCAGCTCTTCAGCCGCTGCCTGACCGCCGCCATGGCCGAAGATCTGGTAGTGCTTACCAGTGTCTGGCGCTACAAAGTAGGCCATGTTCTCGACGATACCAAGAATAGGCACATTAAACCGCTGGAATGCACGCAGACTCTTTACTGCAATGGATGCTGCAACATCTTGAGGCGTTGTGACAATGACTGCACCCGTCAGAGGAATGGCCTCACAGAGGCTCATGGTCACATCACCCGTCCCCGGCGGCAAGTCTACGAGGAGATAGTCGAGGGGGCCCCATGCGACATCCGCGAGGAACTGATTGACAACTTTTCCAAGCATCGGGCCCCGCCAAACCACAGGCTGACCAGGCTCGATCAAGAAGCCCATCGAAACGATGCTCACACCATGGCGGTACACAGGAAGGAGCTTCTTGATTGGATTGCCATCCGGGCCTTCATAGGTTGTCTGCTCCAAGACCTCATCCTCGACACCCATTAGCATCGGAATCGTTGGACCGTAGACATCAGCGTCCATAACGCCGACTGCTGCTCCCGCCTGAGCAAGTGCTATGGCTAAGTTCGCGCAGACGGTTGATTTGCCAACTCCGCCTTTGCCACTCGCGATGGCGATGACATGCTTGACATCAGGGAGGATTGCACCACCCATTGGACGCTTGCCCACGACCTTGGAGGTCATCGCGATCGTAACATCGGTGATGCCATTGACGGACAAGGCAGCTTCACGGCACTGGGACTCGAGGAGATCCTTCAATGGACAGGCTGGCGTAGTAAGGACAACGGTAAACCGAGCTTGCCCTTCGTCAACAATAATGTCCTTGATCATCCCGAGCGAAACCAAGTCGCGTCCAAGATCAGGGTCAATTACCGATTGCAAAGCAGCACGCACCTGTGCGACAGTATCATTCGGGGTATCTGTGGTATTCATGCAGACTACAGTCTACCCGTTTGCTATGATTTGACGGAGATGTGATTAGCGATGAATGTCAAGTTGGTGTTACCTATCGTGGGATTATTCATGCTTACTAGCATCCCGGCGCAACCATCCGCAGCCGTGCGAAACCCGCTTCAGGACCAAGTCGTGGTCACACAGCTCTATCCGGGGCCAGTCGAAGTCGGAGATACAGTGCGGGTTAGGATCGCCGGGACAGATAATCTTTCTGGGACATTCCTCGTAGATGCTGATGGAAATATCACCGCACCGAGGCTCGGTCAGATTGCAATTGTAGGTAGTTCCACGCTTCTTGCTGCTGAGCGCGTCACCGCACGCATCATCCAGCTTCAGTTATTGAAACGCCCGGATGTCGTCGTGGACATTATTGGCAGACCAGTCAAGGAAGTCACCGTCGGTGGAGCGGTCCTCCGGCCAGGGGCGCAGCTGTTCAAGAAGGGGATGCACCTTTCAGATTTTCTCGATGGTGCAGGGTTGCAGCCATCATCTGATACGAGCCGGGTTCACATAGACCGTGGTGGGGTCCTCATCGTTGTTGATTTTCGCAAGTTTAGCACTGGTCAGGATGTAACCGCGGCAACCAATCCGATAATCGAAGTTGCTGACCGTATATATGTGATGTCAGTGGAACAACTTGCGGGTATTGCGCGGGTCATTGGAGAAATCAAAGACCCGAAGGGA
>JAURHZ010000227.1 GCA_030833025.1 Armatimonadota bacterium | reverse complement strand
CGCTTAATGCCGGAGGTGGGCGTCGCGGGGCTGGCATCGCTACGTCCGATGGTTCGTAGCAGAAGCTCACCATACAGGTTGTCACTTGGTTTGAGAAAATCTGGAAGCGTCTGACCTAGGGGCTTGCTGGTGATTGTCGTCAGCAAGGTGTCATCTGCCCGGCGTGCTCTGCGGACATATTGGATGTTCGCTACCACAGGGAATTCCGTTTCGCGGAGAATCCTGTTGATGATCCTAAATGCCGCATCGGTGGGGTTGTCGATGGCGACAAAGGCGGATATTGGCTTAGTGCCTGCGGTCATTGCTCCCATGATGTCAACCTCTGGGCGAAGCGGGTTGCGGGTAATGGTGAGGGGGGCGTTGGCAGCTGGTGTAGCTGGATTCCCTGTAATTGCTTCACTGATGGTGGTGTTTGCACGGATGGATAGGATGCCATCGGCGACATCAAAGCGTGGAGGCATCAGAACTGTTGCCGGCGGTGTAACCGTGACCTTGGCAACATTTTTGTCGATGGTAGCAGCACCGATGGGGGCCGAAAACCCAAGTCCGATGTCATCCCATTGCCAAGCGATACCGAGCGGGTCGCCTTGAATCCGGGTGTCATCGATGGCTATCTGTGTAATGGGGCCAGCGATTTTGCCTTTGATCGACTTAATGGCGTTAGACAGCTCAGCGCGGGTGAGGAGTGGATCTCCATCGAACGTTATGTGCAGCGTGCTTCCATTTGTGGAGAGTTCGGTCTTCCAGCAAAACTCTGGGCCAAGCAACTGAAGTCCTGCTGCGGCGGTGAGGAGTTTTTGGTTACTCGCAGGCATACATGCACGTGTGCTGTTGTGCCTTATGACGGGCAAGCCCGTTTGCAGATTGATGGCAAAGACGCCGATGGTCGCATTTCGCAGCTCTTTGCGATCGAGAATCGCAGCGATTTCGCCTGGCAGTATGTTTGCATCGGTGCGTGTCAATGGTTGACTCGATGCCGCAGGGACTTGGCACGACTTAGCGGGCTGTAAAAGAGTCAGCGATGTCAGCGCGATACCAACAGAGAAGGCCGTGATGTCCATGTTGCATCCTATCTGACCGAATTAACGCTCCGCATCATCCGGCTCGAATGGGATACAATCCCGCCAATTATTCTGGAGGACGCCCATGTCTCTATCCGCAATCATCTCCCGCAGGTCTGCTGTTGTAACGCTTGCCACTGCACTTAGCATCGCAGCAATCTCTGTTTCCGCGCCTGCACGTGCTCAGGAAGTAATCAATCCTGATGTTGTTAGCAAGATTCGTAAGGAGGGCTTGACTCGCTCCCAGCTGCCTCAAACGCTCGAGTACCTTACCGAAGTCATCGGTCCACGCCTGACAGGTTCTCCTGGGCTGGTCCGTGCTAACGAGTGGACCCGCAAAACGCTGGCAGATTGGGGTTTGGTAAACGCAGCGCTTGAGCCTTGGGGACCATTTGGACGTGGGTGGACGCAGGAGCGCTTCTCGCTGCAAGTGACAGCCCCAACGCCATTCCCAGTGATTGGCATCGCCAAGGCATGGTCAACTGGCTTTACCGGTACGGTGGATGTCGTTGTCGTGGAGGCTGGATCCGAGGAAGAGCTCAAGCAATATGAGGGAAAGCTTCAGGGCAAGGCTGTTCTGATCAGCCCTATTCGGGAAGTGCCGGCTCACTTTACTCCTGAGGCTGTCCGCTGGACCGATGAGCAGCTTGCGCAAATGGTCAACAACTCGGGCACGGGTCGCCGCGCTGGAATCACGGGAACCCCAGGCGTAACCGCAGGGGCGCCGGTCGCCACCAATGACATGACGGCGGAGCAGCGCGATCGGATGCAACAAATGCAGCGTCAGCGCACGATGAGCGCGCGTATTCTTTCGTTCTGTAAGGAACAGGGAGCTGCTGTTGTTCTCGATGCTGCACGCGGCGATGGTGGAACGTTGTTTGTCCAGCAAGCAACTGTACCGACCAAGCCAAGCAATGCTCCTGCACCTCAGCGTGACCCGAATGCGCCGTTTAATCCAACTGTGACACGGCGTGTTCAACCATGGAAGAAGGAAGCTGAAAAGCTGATGATTCCACAGATCGCGGTGGCGGTTGAGCATTATAACCGTATCGCCCGGATGGTCAAGGCTGGCGAGCCCGTGAAGCTTGCGGTTGAGAGCAAGGTTCGCTTCAACGGGGATGACAACAGCCAGGTTTACAACACGGTTGCAGAAATTGAGGGTTCTGACCTCAAAGATGAAGTTGTCCTCTGCGGCGGGCATATCGACTCATGGCATGGTGGAACCGGCGCTACAGATGATGGTGCTGGCGTTGCAGTGATGATGGAAGCCGTACGCATCCTGAAGGCAACGGGCCTGAAGCCGCGCCGTACGATCCGTGTTGCACTGTGGAGTGGTGAGGAGCAGGGGATCTTTGGTTCTGGTGCATACGTAAAGCAGCACTACGGAACCAAGGCTGAGCCAAAGCCTGAGCACGCCAAGGTCGCTGGTTACTTCAATATCGACAACGGAACGGGCAAACTCCGCGGTATTTATGCGCAAGGCAACGAAGCGGTGGTTCCAATCTTCACCGAGTGGTTCAAGCCATTTGCTGACCTTGGCGCAACGACGGTTACGAAGCGCAACACAGGTGGAACTGACCACCTTCCATTTGACAGTGCAGGCCTGCCTGGATTCCAGTTTATTCAGGATGAGATTGAATACGACACCCGAACGCACCATAGCAACATGGATGTCTTTGACCGTATTCAGCTACAGGACATGAAGCAAGCGGCAACGATTATGGCGGCATTCCTGTATCAAACGGCGACGCGAAACGAGAAGCTACCGCGCAAGCCTTAGGTTTCTTATTCTCGATGGTACAGATAGGTTGATGACATCCCCGGAGGCAAATGTCTCTGGGGATGTTTTTGTCTCGAAGACGATGACTGTACTTGGCCATTTTGCCAAACTTGTTTCAGCGCCTGCCACCATCAAACCATTCGCTTTTTGGACTGATGCGTCAAATCGCCATTATCGCCTAACATCCACATAAACAGACCTTGATATACTTTTCCTATGAGAATTACGGGTGGCCTGCAAGTAATTGCACTTGCATCATCAACGCTCCTAGGTTGTGCTGGGGCAACACCAAATCTGTCGCCTCCACAAATGCAAAACCCTGGTCTTGGGAACGCTCCGCGATCACAGGCGCAGCCAGTTGCTGAAACCTCGCCCAATGTAAAGTCGGAAGATCTCCCGCCATCAGAGGAGATTTCTGCAAAGCCGGGCACGTTTTTCGCGCAGCCGTATGTGCAGTTCTTGCCATTCGAAACCGATCCAAAAAACGGCAGTGGCATCCTGATTAACTATCAGCTTACAGGTGTAAACCCAAAGTCCAACCTTTCCATCGAGTGGAGACCAGCCGGTGGTGGTGAATGGAAGCTTGCTAAAGGTCCTAAGTCAACCAAGGTTTGGGGACCAGCAGGTGTCGATGCCCACACCATCATCCAACAGCAACTCACCGGACTTCCTGCTGGCACCTGGGTGGACTACCGCTTTGTCAGTGGTAAAGAAACCGTCTTTCAGTCGCGCTGCAAAACCCGTCCGGCAGCTGGACAGAGCCAAAAAGTGGTCATCTTTGGTGACTGCGGTGCGGGTACTCCTGAATCAAAACTGATCGCGATGGAAGCCAGCAAAATTAAGGCTGACTATGCCGTTCTGACCGGTGATATCGTTTATTCGAAGGGTCGAGCCATCGAATATCAGTCAAATTTCTGGCCAGTATTCAATGCTAACGTCGCAGATCCGAAGGTAGGTGGCCCACTCCTTCGAACAACAGTTACGGTGCCGGCGCCAGGCAACCACGACATCCGGTCGACGACCCTCGACAAGTTCCAGGATGGCTTTGCGTACTTCCTCTACTGGGGCCTGCCATCCAATGGCTATGACTATCCAAGTGGCTCGACAAGCGCAACGCAGCTGGGTGGGGATGCCGCGCTTCAAGCAACCTACAAAGCCGCAGCAGGGGCTGCATTTCCCAATGCCGCTAACTACTCCATCACGGTCGGGGATGTCCACTGGACGATTCTCGATGCGAACCCTAACGTAGAGTGGACGGATGCAAAGCTGCTTGCGTGGCTAGAAGCTGACCTCGCTGCAGCCGCAAAGTCTCCATGGAGGTTTGTGGCCTTTCATCACCCGCCATTC
>JAURHZ010000226.1 GCA_030833025.1 Armatimonadota bacterium | reverse complement strand
GGCAGCGAGGAGAGCGATACAACAACCAGCAAGACTCCAAAAACCAAATGTACGTACTTGCATCACTTACTCCTTCCACAATTAATAGTTTACCTAGCGGTTTAATCAACTTTATCATCAAAACAAGTGGAAGCAAGCACGAGGATTCCTTTGAAAGCGCACTAGGAGCATCGTCGCACCCAATGTGTGGTGATCGTTGCGGAGGCCAAAGGAGGCGAGTGTTATCGGTTTGCTAACCGTCAAGCGCCGATTTGCACGGCAGGTCAGCCAGGGCGAACGACAACAATCAGGCCATCCGTTTCGCGTTGATACGCAGTGCCCTGATTGTTGTATGTCTCATTGCCAACCAGAGTCGTGCTGGCATTGTCGCAGCGCGCACGGATGCGAAGCCTATGAATCCCAATAGGAAGCGCGCCCGCTGCGACCTTTACGGTTACGATGGTTTCGTTCTTTCCATTTGCGATGGTGGTATTCGACAAGAAAACACCCGCAGGCGCATCGATTAGCTCAACGCGAATTTCCCCACCCGCTAGATCGACCCGCTCGCATTTGACCGTAGTTGTGAATTCACCACCTGAAAGTGGTACCCCCGCGGTATCAGGTGCAAAGGTCCCACGAAGTGTTGCGTGGCCCGGACCAATCAACACACGAAACGGGAATCCCTTACCGCCACGGTCATCCACTTCGCGGATACGCACAAACCACTTCCCCGGTGTAAACTCACGGGCGATAAATGGGTCGCGACCGCCTGCCTGACCGCCGTTGCTGCCTCGGCCATCATCTGCTTCCTGAACCAGGTTTCCTGCACCATCGTAGACTTTTAGTTCTAAGTCTGTCGGAACTCCAAGGCGCCAGGCAAAGCCATTGATGTGCTGCCAACCTTTATCCTTGACATCAAAGCTGACCCAACGCGGTTTCCCAGGTTCAAACCAGCCATCCAGCGCCACTGGAAAGGTGACAGGGATAGCAGTTTCACGGGTCAGTCCCCCGGATGTAACATTTACGGATGGCTCTTTTGTCCACAGAAATGGCCGATGATTGCTCTCAAGGCCACCCGCGGTGAACATTACATCGGAGATTCCAAGTGTGACATCCGGGTTTACGGGACCAAATTGTGGGACCATGCCGCCAATAGTTGACCCAACGGGCTCTGGTGCGACCTTTACACCCCGCTGTGCTCCAATCGGAAATGTTGCAAATGCGTGGGGCAGTTCACCAACCGTCACGCGGTAAACGCCTTTCGCATCCGAGCGCCAGTTCAGATCCCGGAACCACACCGTGTACTCGCCATCCGCTGGCGGATCAAATCGCACAACCGGGTCCCAGCGGTAGTAGTCATCCACTGTCCCCTGACTAGTCGCGACTGGACGACCAGTGGCATCTGTGATTTCAAGGAATCCCTTGAGCCAGCTCTCATAAATGTTCGCGAGGACACGCAAGCCTTCAACTTCGATGAGAACGACTTGCCCCTTACGCAGGCGAACCTTAAAGCCATCCCGGTCAGAACCCTCGCTCAGGCGGCCATTAAAGCAAATCGGCAATGGCTGAAGGGTGACTTTGTCGGGCGTATTGTTTGGTTCGACTTCATTGACTTCCGGGACCTGTCCAACACTGATGACACGCACATTGGAAGCATCCCGCTCATCCGCAAAGCGCACTTCACGCCTCCCCGGAGCCGCATCACGGGACACGGTGAGCATCGCCTTCCGGGATGTGTCATCTGTCCCGGGCAGCAATGCGATACTCACGCCCGCGCCTTGTAGAAGTGTATGCTTGAGGTCCTTTAGGCCGGTACCCTGAATCGTGATCTCGATGCTCGTCCCGCGCATCGCACCGGCAGGATAAATGCTGGTTATCCGAGGTGCTGCAACCGCTGGCAAAGCAGCCAAACAGACTACGCAAGCCGTGAGTAAGCGATGCATACGAAACATTGTCACGCTCTAACCAAGCTCCGGGACGGGAACGCCTTCATCCACAATCCGCGTTGGACGCCCCTGCGGCGTTTCGTAGACCCGGCTTCCATCGATGCCAAGCTTTGCGAACAGCGTCGCGGCGATATCACCAGGCTTTACCGGCCGCTCCTTTGGTTCAGCGCCTTTTTCATCCGTTTTGCCGATGACCTGCCCGCCCGGAACACCAGCCCCAGCAAATAGCGCACAACCGGTCTGCGGCCAGTGGTCGCGTCCACCAAGCGCATTGACTTGCGGGGTGCGTCCAAACTCGCCCATGCAGACCACCAGCGTCGATTCAAGCAGGCCACGGTCTGCAAGATCTGAGATAAGCGCGGCGAGGGCTTTGTCTAGCGGTGTGACGAGCCAGCCCTTACAAGCTTTGTCGTTGTCCGAGTGCGTATCCCAACCAGAGTGATTGACCGTTACAAATCTGACGCCGGCCTCAACCAAACGCCGCGCGAGGAGACATCCCTGACCGACTTGGGAGCGACCATACTTGTCACGGATTTCCGGTTTTTCATCCTTGAGCTGAAACGCGGCTTTGGCCTTTGGGCTTGAGATCATGTCATAGGCGCGTTGGTAAAACGTGCTCCTGGATGCTTTCTCAGCGGTGCCATCGAAGCGACGGAACGCGCTGTCGATATTCTCCAGCAGTCCCCGGCGGCGATCAATTCTCGAAATGTCCATCCCGCCAGGCAGCGAGATATCGCGTACCTGGAAGTTGGCATCGTTGGGATCGCCACCAACACTGAATGGATTGAATGCATTTGGGAGGTAGCCACAGTTGCCGTAGTTGAAGGCAAATGAGCCATTGACCACCGTGATGTAAGGTGGCATCGGGCCAACAGGGCCAAGCTCTTTCCCAACGACGGACCCGATGCTCGGATAGACCATCGCAGGATTGGGTGTCCACCCGGTCAGCAACAAGTGACATGCACGTTCATGTGCACCTTCGGCGTGTGCGACCGTCCGGATGATAGTGCTTCGGTGCAGCTGTTTTGCCGTCTCGGGCATCAGCTCACAAATGTGCGTGCCAGTTACATTCGATGGGATAGCGCCAAAGGAGCTCTTTATCCCGGATGGTGCATTTGGCTTTGGATCGAATGTGTCGTATTGGCTTGGGCCACCATCGAGCCAGATCAGGATGACAGATTTTGCTTTGCCCCCACTGCCTTGTGGTGATGTCGCAGCCTGCGCTTCGAGCGCTAGGACATCGGACAGCGAGAGGTGCATCCCAAGCATGCCGAGAGTACCAACTTTAACGGCATCCCTGCGGCTAACTTTTCCTGAACATCCGTATGACATCAGCTCACCCCTTTCCCTACCATCGTTCTTCTACTTGTTAAACACAAACTCTTCGGCATTTAGCAATCCCCAGAGGCAGTCCTCGAAGGCAACTTTGCGGTCTTTCTGCTCTCTGATGTAAGCAAGCATCCGGCTTTGCTCACTCGCCGTCGGGTAACGGCAGAGAGTTCCGAGGTAGAGATCCTCGATAATCTGCGAGTCCTGCGCGTACTCTGGCAACTTCTTTGCTTGCTCCATGAGCTGCATCACTTTGCCATTCCACTCGGTCACTTTGTAATGAACGAACCCACTATTGATGAGGTGGAGTGCTTGAGAAAGATTTGGGGCATCCGAGCGCTCGCAGGTGCAGGCAACCTCGCGCTTTGGCCGGCCGAATGTCTCAAGGAAGTAGTTTTGGATACGGCTGTCGCGGATCATTGTTGCCCGAAACTCGGCCGGATAGGGATAGAAGCGCTCGGGGCGTCCAGTTACGACGCCGATTGCGTCTATCATGGCTTCGGCGGGCAAGCGGCGCGGGTAGGCACGCGCGTAGTAGCGTGTATCGCTCCGGTTTCCAGGAAGGATGATACTACTGCGTTGATACGTCTCTGATGTCAGAATCAATCTCTCAACTGCTCGGACGTCAAAACCTGACTTGATAAACGTATCGGCAAGGACATCAAGAAGCTTTGGGTTACTGGGCGGGTTGGACACACGGAAGTCATCTGTGGCATCCACAATACCCACACCAAAGTACTCAGCCCAGATACGGTTTACGGCCACCTCGGCGAAGAGGCGGTTGGATGGACTGGTCAGCCACTCGGCGAGTACTGCGCGTCTGTCCTGGTCATCCGGTACGGTTACATCAACTCCCCCGAGTGCCCGAAGCGGCATCGGCTTACCGGTTTTCGGGTGCGTGACTTCCCCACTCTGCCGAACCATCACGGAGACTTCCC
>JAURHZ010000225.1 GCA_030833025.1 Armatimonadota bacterium | reverse complement strand
GGCAATATCCTCGCTACGAATCAGTGTCCCAGGAGGGTCGGTGTTGCCGTTGGATCCACCGCGCTCCATCCAAGAAATCCATGTATTCCAGTCATCCGGTGTAACCGAATAGAGCTCAGCGCGGAACGAGCGAACATTGTATGTATTGAAGGTGACTCTTGCAGGCGCGGATGGGTCAGCAATGATCATCGGGTCACGGGGACCGATGATATTTGGAAAACCCGAAACCAGCTTGAATTCGATTGGCTGTGTGGGCACGAGAGGCTGCCCGTAGACATCTTTGATCCCAGGCTTGATCCGGACGGTATAGGTTGTTCTGCCCTTGAATGCTCCCTGCAGCGTAATGCTGTTGCCACCAGGATAGAGCTCAAACTGTTCGACTTTGGGAGAGATGTCAAAGCTCGCCTTGCTGAGATTCTTGACATCCACAGGGTTTGTGAACTGAAACGTCCACGGCATATCAGGGCGGCAGGGTTGATTGGTATCCCAAGTACACCGGCTATACGTCAGCTTGAAAGGCCCATAGGTTGAGAAGCCGAAGTTACTTTGCTGCATACTCGGGCGCGGGCCCTCACCAAATGTTTGTCCTGGTCGAACTTCAATACCAACCTGAGCGCCTGTGGGAAACGGACGAAGCGGCTTGAAATGAATAGTTCGCTTTCGCGCACTAGTATCTTTGTCTGTCGGCTCAACCATCCGAACGGGAACGATGGCCCCATTGACACTTACTCGGACAGCTCTGGTGGCTGCTGAGCGATCGATTTCCTGATTCCACGTGATGAACATCGTTGGGTCAAGCGGATGTCCACCGCCTTGCGGTCCATGCGCAACCACTTGGAGCAACGGCGTGAAGATATGCTCAGTTACGGCCTTATCGAGGGTTTTTCCAGAAATGGAACGGGTACCTGCGGGAATGGTCACAACGTAGTCAGTCGAATTCTTCAGGCGTTGCCCAGAGCCAAATTCGAAGACAAGCGTCTGGGTTCCAAGCCAGCGCCATTTGCCATCGGTGGCTGGCGAAATCCGCGCAGGGACTTGTTCGGCCAGCTCATCCACACTGCTGAGGGGGACCATCGGCTGATTAAAATTGACCGTAATCCGATCAATGGGGCCGACTTCACCATTTGGAGTGATGCTACGAATGGCGAGTGGGCCGGCATCCACGGCTGGCTTCTGTCCAGCAGGAGCAGGCGGAAACGTGGATGCTACAGTTTTCCCGGCCCGCGGAGGAGGCATGCTGTTTTCTGGGACACGAAATGGAAGCTGCTCGGTGGCATCCTTTGGAAGGGCAGGAACGCGGGCGAGGATGGCATCTGCGTCAGTATCAGATATCAGTGTGGCAGGGCTTGGTTTGATGCGTTCATTGGATGATTTGCGACGGTCGCCATCGCGTAAACGGAAATCAATTCCAGCATCTACTGTTTTTGTCGCAGGTGATGCAGGTCGACCACGCTGGAGGACGCCGCCAATCGTGGCTCCACCTCCGATCGCGAGAACGGCCATCCCCAAAATGAATCTGTTCGAAAGCTTGCTGCGCTGCATCATAGAAAACGGCTCCCTGTCAAAAGCGACAAGGATTAGATACCACAGGTTATGAGTTGCTTCAGATGGTTACGCGGTTAGACATTGCTGTCGATGCGCAGCTGGACGATACCAAACACGTGCTAATACCGGTTTGCTATTTATATACCGTCTAGTTTGGTAATCGGTACGAAGATTGCAAGTATAGTCAGTGTCGCAGTGAGGAAAGCGCCGGGAACGCCGACATCACGGAGACGCGACAAACCTTCATTGATAGAGGTGGTGAGTATGCGCCGGGAACGCCGCTCACCGCCTCTTGTTCTTTAATGTCCTGCTGTGCACTGTGCCACGAGGGATGCCAGCTTACAGGTATCAACATTGAATCCACCGTTCCGCAAATGGCACACTTCTGGCATACTTATATTTAGACACCGTCTAAACTAGAAATCATTACAAATACCATTGCCGACACCTATAATCGGCGATAATTTTAGTCGGTAATAGAAATCATCATCGGAAACTTCCATCGCAGCAAGAACAGATCCATAACCATGCAACAGAAATCAGCCTTTACCCTCATCGAACTTCTCGTGGTTATTGCCATCATCGCAATCCTTGCTGCGATTCTTTTCCCTGTATTTGCTACCGCAAGGGAAAAGGCCCGGCAGGCACAAAGTCTCAGCTATGTGAAGCAAATCGGGATGGCGGTTGCGATGTACGTTCAGGACTGGGAAACCTATCCGCTTTCGAGCTCGCCGAGTAACCAGCAACCGCGCACACGCTGGCCGGATGGTCTCCTCCCTTACACCAAAAACACAGCCATCTTCCGAGCGCCTGGTGCACTTCCAGACACTTTCCTAAAGCCGTTCGCAACCGTGCCGACAGCCCTCTACGGAGGCTATGGCTACAACTACCAATACCTCGGAAATAGCCGATTTCCATTTGCTGCCACGGATGCCGATATCACTGCCCCGGCTGAAACCATCGCCATCGCAGACACGCTTGGCTGTAGCTATGACCGTAAAGTGCTAAATGTCGGTAACTACGTCATCGACCCGCCACTACCGAGCAGCCGTGGGTCACGCCCGCAATCTCCGGGCAGTGGATTCTACGGTGCCCCGAACACGGCTGAATGCTCAGGGGCTGCCGGATGCCGTGCACTCCCAGCAGAGCGTCACTCGAAAATGGTCACGGTTGGCTTCGCGGATGGCCATGCCAAAGCGATGCGCCTCACCACCATGGATGACCATAACCGTGATGGCATCGCGGACAACGGCTGGTGGAATGGCCACGGAGATGCTGCCAAACGCTAAGGACTTACAGGGGCGAGGTCGGTTAATGCATGCTGCTGAATTCCAGCAGATAATGCAGTACTAATCCTCGTTCGGAGCATCCACGCATGATCCTCGCCCGTAAGACACTCATCGCATCCGCATTTCTGCTCGCCGCCGCCGCACCAACGTTTGCATCCCCATTAGCAAAGACATTCGCCACGCAAAAGCAGAAAACAGAGCGCGTCATCGTCTTAATGCTTGATGGCTTGCGCTGGCAGGAAGTCTTCAGCGGTGCGGATAGCACCCTGATGAACAAGGAAAATGGGTCTGTCAAGGACATCGATGCCCTGAAAAAGAAGTATTGGCGCGACACACCAGAAGCCCGTCGCGAGACGTTAATGCCCTTCTTTTGGCAGGTCATCTCCCGTGAAGGACAGCTTCACGGAAACAAAACACTTGGTTCCAGTGTCACGGTCACCAACAAACTCAACTTTTCCTACCCTGGCTACAACGAGACGCTGACTGGTTATGTTGACCCAAAGGTTAACTCAAACGACAAGATCCCAAACCAGAACAAAACTGTCTTCGAATGGCTGAACACACTCCCGCAGTATAATGGCAGTGTCGCAGCCTTTGGGGCATGGGATGTCTTTCCGAGCATTTTCAATGCTGAGCGCTGCGGCTTCCCCGTCAATGCCGGCTACGACCCATTCACATTGCTCCCTGGCAACCCGGTGATCGACGCCATGAATGCCCTAAAGCGCGACATGCCGCGTCGGTGGGGTGGCGAACCGTATGATGCCATCACCTTCCGAACCGCGATGGAATATCTCAAAACAAAGAAGCCAAAGGCCTTCTTCCTAAGTCTTGGCGAAACGGATGAGTGGGCGCACGAGGGTGAGTACGACCGCTATCTCGACTCTTCACAAATGTCCGATAGGCTTTTCGGCGAGCTTTGGTCCACGGTTCAGAACATGCCGGAATACCGTGGCAAGACCACGCTGATCATTGCAACGGACCACGGCCGCGGCGGAGCCCCACGCGCTTGGGAAAGCCATGGAGCGAACATCACTGGCGCAGAAGATATTTGGCTGGCCGTTCTCGGTCCAGATACGCCAGCACTGGGTGAAGTCAAATCATCCAAGGTGACACAGAGCCAAATCGCCGCAACGATAGCCAAAGCACTCGGGCAGAACTACAGCAAAGCACAACCCCGTGCCGCAGCCCCTGCCCCCGTGTTCAACCGCTAATCTTCATCCTCGACTAGAATCACGCCGTGTGCCGGTGGCAACCCCGCCGCCACACGGTAGTGGTCTGCAAGTGCCTGAACAGTCGTTAATCGGTCGCTTGGATCCGCCTGGGTTGCGTGGTCGATGACGTCATCGACATCCTCGACGCCATCCGGGA
>JAURHZ010000224.1 GCA_030833025.1 Armatimonadota bacterium | reverse complement strand
ATGAAGTGGACCGCACCTTTACTCCAGATGAGATAGCGGAAGCCCGCTTGCGTGACCCACGGGAGAAGCCTATCGAGAAGCGCTGGCTGCCGACTAAGGATGGCAAGTATTTGTGGAAGCGGGATGCTAGCTCGGATGAAGTGGATGGCCATATGTATGGCTATGCGCTGTTCCATGATCTAGTCGCCGACACCGCAGACAAAAAACGTGTGGCCAGCCTCGTCGACAGAATTATTGGCGGAATTGTTGACAATGGCTATGTGCTTCAGGACATTGATGGTAAGGGAACGCGCTGGGGCAACTGGTCACCAAAGAGCCTAAATGGCGATCCAAACTGGAATGAAGAGCGCTACGGCAACTCGACGGAAATCATTTCGCACCTTGGCGTTGCGTACCACATGACGGGCAAGCAGAAGTATCTTGATGCTGCTAACTATCTGATTAATAGGCATGGCTATGCAGAGAACATGGGCAAGTTGAGGTACGTGACGCCGAGTGAGGCGACGCACATAAATGATGAGCTGCTCTCAATGGTCTTCCCGAATTTGTTTAACCATTTGGTAATTCCTGACCTCAAGATGATTGCGATGAAGGCCTTGCGTCAGTGGCACCAGAACTGCGTCCGCGACCATATTCCATTTTATGACTTCGTCTACAACACATATTCTGGGTCACGGGTACCACTTGAGGGTGCGATGACCACGCTACGTGAGTGGCCGCTGGATCAGATTGAATGGACGGTGGATAACCGCTTCCGCGAGGATGTGACATTTGACCGACTTCCTGGCCGCGATGGCGTGAAGCTTAGCAAGCTGGTCCCACGGGATGAGATGGGACTTTGTAACTGGGACCAAGAACCTTACTTTGCAGTGATTGGACGCAATGGTGAGCGTGAAGATCGTCCTAGCGACTGGTTGTTAGCTTATTGGATGGGTCGGTACTGGGGGCATATATCCGCCGGGAAGCGCTAATCGAGATTGTTTACGTGTCAATCATCCCTATAAAAGCACAAAATCGTAGAATGCTCATGAGCCATAGGCAAAGAGCGTTGTTCTGGTTCTGAAAGACCTCTCTTTGACAATTCTACGACCATTGTGAATTTTTACTTGACACACGCCAATAGTATTCGTAGCATCTCAGTTACACAGTTTCGCATTGTTGCGCGACTTTGTCTGTGTCTGTGGTGTCAATTGGTATCTCAGGCATGGATTCGCGGTTCGGCAATGTTTGCCGAACACGCCTATCAAGGAGGTAGGAAGTTAGTCAATGAATAAAATTCATAAGTCCACTGGTCGT
This sequence comes from Armatimonadota bacterium, assembly GCA_030833025.1. GTDB lineage: Bacteria > Armatimonadota > Armatimonadia > Armatimonadales > Armatimonadaceae > CAIRTT01. The sequence continues at coordinate 2,926 of JAURHZ010000224.1, read as the reverse complement.
ACCAGTGCATTTACCCTTATTGAACTACTGGTTGTTATCGCCATCATTGCGATTCTCGCAGCTATCCTGTTCCCAGTCTTTGCACAAGCTCGTGCTAAAGCACGTGCTATTTCCTGTCTGTCCAACACCAAGCAGCTTGGTTTGGCAGTCATGATGTACATGCAAGACTATGACGAAACTGTTATTGCAGCACACCTGGAGTACCCAGTTTCTGTCATTGGAAAGACTCCGGATGGAACAGATCGCGACTGGCGTCGCTTCTGGCCGTTCATCATCGAGCCATACACCAAGAACTTTTCCGCTCAGCTGTGCCCTGACCAGACCGCATTCCAGGGTCCAGGTTGGGCAGACAGCCATTACCAGGACAACCCTTACAAGACCAACCGGTCCAAGGGTTATGCCATCAATGACACCATGGCAACATGGGGTGGTGCTGGTCACGGATCGAACACTGAACTGGCAAGCATCAGCCGCCCTGCAAACATCGTTTTGTTCGCAGATGCAGGTGCAATCACCAAGGATGCATCCGATCCAGGTTGGGCACTGTGGAACGATGGATCCCAGAAGGCACGTGCTGCATTCTTGGCAAATCCTGACAACTACAACGGCCCAGGTGGCTTCAAGTCCGGTGGTACCGGTGCAGTCTTCCACAACCCACTTCGTATGAGCTGGGAAGGTGGAAACGAGCCTACACAGGTTCCAGTTGCACGCCACAACGGAATGGCTAACGTCATCTACTTTGATGGCCATGCCAAGGCAATCAAGCTCAGCCAGTTCTGGATTCGCCCAGGTATCACCCGCATCGCAAAGCATGCGGATGGATCTGCAGACTCCCGTGCTGACTGGGGTGGTGAGTTCGATATCTTCGGTGACTCAAGTTCCCGTGGAAACGACAACAACCCGAACGCTTGGTAAGTTCTTAAACACGGACAGTAGGTAACCATTGCGACGCATTCATCTCCTGTCCGGTGTTTTGGCACTCTGTGCAGTTGCTTTGCCGATCACGTACTTTGTACTGAACGGCAAGGCGGCTGCGCCGCCGCCTAATGCGTCCTTCGAAACAAAGCGTAAGTACTACACCGAACGCATTAAGAAGGACCCCAGCGATATCGATGCCTATATCGAGTTCGCGAATATAGAAGACCGTGAGGGCATGTTTATGTCCGCACGCCGTCACCTCCTTGCAGCACGCGCACTCGGAGCCCCCGACACCCGCGTCTCCCCAATCTTAGGCCGAACTCTTAGCCGCCTCGCACGCGAGGAAGAAGCTCAGGTAGAGCTCGAGAAAGCCGCAAAACTTTCCCCGGACAGCGTTGACTCCGTGTTGAACCTCGCTGGGTTTCACGTAGACTCACGCCGAATTGGTGCCGCACGTGATGTCCTCTCCACATGGATTGCCGCGCATCCTGACTACACGGACAAAACCGGGCTGGAACGCCTTGTCATGGCACTTGTCTCCTGCGCGGATGAAAAAGCAGCAAGGCAGCTCTCGGAAAAACTACTTCAGCTGGCACCCGATGACCCCGGAGCGCTTACGCTTGCCGCACGCACGGCGATGGACAACGCTGATGCAGCAAAGGCCAAGGGTTACCTCGAAAAGCTGCTCCCCATCGCACCTGATCAAGCCGGCGCAAACTATCTTTATGGGCTCATTCTGTATCGCCAAAAAGACTATGATGGTGCCCTCAAGGCTTGGCTGAAAGCTAATCAACTGAACCCGGCGGCCCCGGATGTCTATGAGCGCATCGGTCAAGAATACGCCCGCCGTGGAGACTTTAAGAAAGCCGCATTCGCCCTCGACCAGATCGCAACCGTTGATCAAGGTTACCCAGCTGCCTACCGTGCGGCGCGTGCCTGTGAGAAGGCTGGGTACAAGGATGATGCGAACTACTGGGATGCCACTGCACTCGGTCTACGCGGCGCTTTTGCAGAAGCACTTGTGATGGCGAAAAAGGCCGCAACGACCACAAATCCTAAGCGTAAGCGACGTGCATTGATTGCCGTCGCAGAATCCTACCGTGGTCTTAAGAAGACAAAGGAATATGTTGCAGCGATCGAAGAAGCCACCAAGGAAAACACGGTGGATGACCTCCTTCTCCGCGCATATGCCTACTTCCAGGCGGAAAACAAAGATACTCTCCCTAAGCGTCTCGAATGCCTACGCAAAGCCGCGGAGATGGCACCGGAACGCCGCGCTGGAATCAGTATAGAAGTCGCTGAACAGCTGCGCCGGACGGGTAACCGGGATGATGCCGAAAAAGAACTGGAAGCAGCCCTCGTCGTTGCCCCGGAGGACCCAACCCTCCTCAAAACACTCGGTAGCCTTTATCAGGACCGCTCCGATAACCCTGAGCGCCTCAAAAAGTCTTTAGAACTCACGGAGCGTGCTGTCAAGTTTGCCCCACAGGATGAACTGGCATGGCTACAACTGGGACAGTGCTACTTGGCAAACAACCAAGCAGCAAAGGCTGTTCAGTGCCTTGAGCATGTTATCGACCTTGAACCTGGCTATGGCCCCGGTTACCTCGAACTGGCACGCGTCTATGCCAAGGTTGGTGACAGAGATTCCAACCAGCAAATGATGCAGCTCTACACAAAGTACGTTTCCTTTGAGCAAAAGCACGACACTTTGCGGACGCGCGCACGCGGTCCTAAAGCCAAAACCGAAGATATCCGAGCGTTTGGAGACTTCCTCCTGGATGCTGGCGATCTAGGCGGTGCAACATCTGAGTACGAGCGCATCATCGGGCGGAATTCAAAGGACAAGCGGACACGCACGATGCTGAAGCAACTCTATGGCCGCCTCGGACGCACGGAGCAGCTGCTCGCATTGGAGGCATCCGAGAAATGACGCGAACACAAACCATCATCACCTTGACTGCGATACTGGCAACCGCCATCTCCATCGCAGGGTGTAATAAACAAG
>JAURHZ010000223.1 GCA_030833025.1 Armatimonadota bacterium | reverse complement strand
ATAGGCGCATCGATGCTTGCAAAACCAAGGTTGGTTCGCAGACCACGGTAGCACTCAACAATCGGAGAGAACGCCTTCTGTCCTGCAATCAGGCGAAGACCTTCTTCAGGAATACTAGGGACGGCCCCGAGTGGCGTCAAGCGCAGACTGCGCTGCACATCCTCAGGGGAGTTGATACGGTCATCAAGGTATTCCTGCAGCAATGCAAAACAGACTGCAAAGAACAATGCAAGCAGCACACCGAGTCCGATGTTCTGTAGCTTCTTTGGCCGAATTGGCGCACCAGGCACCGATGAGCGGGAAATAATCTTTGCTGGCTTACGACGCGCTTCCTCGCGGAGCTTGAGCTCGGCAATCTTCGAATCGTACATTTTGAACTCGTTCTGTGCCATTTCCAGCTCACGCTGAATACGGCCCATTTCAAGCTGCCAGTTCGGGAAGTTACCCAAGCGCTCGCGAGCCTTGCTCACATTTCCAGCGAGGCGCTGCGACTGAACCTTCAGACCACGCGTCTGAAAGTCCAGATCTGCGATTTTGGCCTTGATGGTCGCGTACTCTGGATTGATAACCGCTGTACGAACCCCAAGGGTCTGCATTGCCTTCTGGATGCGACGCTTTAGAATATTCGCCTTGATATCCAACTGAACGACATTGATATTCGTCGGCTGGTATTTCTCAAGGAGAATCGTTCGCTGCATATCCAGTTCATCGAGCTGTGTCTTCAGACCTTGAATCTGCGCATCAGCCTCAGGATTCTCAACATTTGAGAGACGCTTTGGTGCAAGTGCAAGCTGCTCAGCAAGCAGCTCACGCTGACTCGTCAGGGTTGCAATCTGATTCTGATTCGCCTGGAGCTGACCTTCAGCAGCAGTCACATCGGCGAGCTGAAGCTCCTGCCCCTTCGTAAGCTCAACAACCTTGTACTGGTTCTTGAAGTTGGCAAGGTCTTTCTCAAGCTTCTCCATCTTGGTACGGGCTTCGCCACCATTACGCTCAGCAAATTTGCGCGCTTCCGTTACCTGCGCGAGGTCATTGTCAGCAACTTCGTGGATGTAGTAATCGAGCAGTACGTTTGGTGCATCGCCAACAAGCTTCGGGCTCGAACCTTCCGCGTAAACCTCGATGATTTCGGTGCCCTCAACAGGCGCAATGGAAAATGCAGGAAGACGGCCACCCAAGCGACGCGCAACCTCACCCTGAATCTCGCCATCCTGAAGCAACTGAATCTGCGTCGCTACAGAATAGCTTGGCGCAACGGCAAGGAGAGCTGAAAGTGGGTTGTCTGTGTTGATCGAGTTGAGGCTGGCACTTTGCCCAGCGACCAACAATCTCGCACGGGACTGGTAGACAGGTGGTGTCAACAATGTGACAACAACACTGATCACCAGGATCAATAAAAACGTTTGAATAAATATTGCACGACGGCGACGGAAAACGTCGATGTACTCGCGTACAGAAACGGATGCAGTCTGTTCTTCGCTGGTGTTAAACCGGTCTTCCATAGGGCCCTTGAGTGTTGATCCGCCGATACGCTGAACCATGGAACATCCTCTGTACGCGCCCCAAGTTACTCCATCTACGGTGCGTCCAGTGTATCGTACCCAAGGTTATCCGATGCTTATACATCGCAAATATCGCACACCCAGTAGCCTATGACAAGAGTAATTAATCCTAAATTTAGTCTTACGTAGTCATCTGTTGTCAGCGAGGACATCATCGGCTACGGATTCAACGCATAACCCATACAAAAGGGGGATTCGCAGCGGCAAAACAGCGATGCAAACCACTTTTATCAGTTAAATCGTTGTGATTGCCGATTCAACTTTTGCCTTAACACATGAGCGCTGGCTTTTCGGGATGCGACTTGACGGAGACACTTACTTGCCGAAACAACATCCCCTGTTTCACGCTGGGCAAACGCTAGCACATACCGTGCATCATCAGACTGCGGAAAGGCCTTCACCAAACTCTGGAGCACGGCAAGCGCCTGATCAGCACGCCCCGAAGCAAGCATCGACTGCCCAAGTGCAACGCCGGCCTGTAGCTTTAGCACCGGTTTCTCGGCACCCTCGATGACTTTACGCAGCCCCGCCTCACCTGCAGCACGCTGCTTTGCATCCGCACCCGCATGCGCGGTGCGGGCTAGCCCCGATTCGAGATGCCAATCGCTACCAGCATCCGATGAGTCTCCATACGCATCCACGACCTCAAAAGCACCATCAGTGTCGCCCGATTCCCGTAAAATGCGGACGAGTACCGCCATCCGGGCACTTGTCGGTTCAAGCACAGCAGCCTCAGCGGCCTCGAGTGCCTCTGGATAGCGCTGAAGAGCAAGTAATGCCTTTGCACGAACGAAGTCAGTCTCAAATGGAACACTATGTTCGTTGTCAGGGAGGCTTGATAATGCCATCTTGGGGTCTCCAAGCTCAACAAACACCCCGGCAGCCATCGTCGCCGCAGTTCCAATCTTCGCCCCAGCATCCATATCAACAGCATCGCGAGCATACCGCTGGGCATCCTCATGCTTGCCAGCCTTTAGCGCGCAACGTGCTGCTTTTGCATAGGAATTAGCACCCATCCCAGCCTTTCCAGCACCGAGATAGCTGGACATCGCCAGTTCATATTGCTTCGCATGCTCCTGTCGGTTGGCGAGCTCGGTGAAGGCCTCCGCATTCTTTGGATCACGGGACACGACCGCCACCAGCTGTGTATCAGATAGTCGCTGTGGCTCCCGCCACCATATCCAACCGATGGCGCCGCACAACACCGATGTCGAAACGACACCAGCAATCACATCTGCTCTGAGCTTGATCATCGTGTGCCTCGTCCTTCGATCAAAACCGGGGATGAACCGACCTGGACCGGATACGTCTCAGGCACCCCACTCGGCCATGCCACGCGAACACTGAGCTGTTTTTTCCCGGCGGGAAAAGCGATCACCATGTTTTCTGATGATGCCGATAGATATCCGCGTGCTGTTTGGAGTTCTCGGCGCATCCCACCGGCCATGATCACAGCGCCGATTGCAGAGCCTTTCCTCCGCTTGAGGCGAATCGTTGCAACCCCTCCAGCACTGCGTGAGACATTCTCAAAGAGACGCGCCGGCCCCTCAACATCCGTCACAAGAACATCAACATCCCCATCATGGTCGACATCGGATGCCGCCAGGCCTCGTCCCGTCAGCGGCCGCTGTACACCGACCCCAACGCGCTCGGATACATCTTCAAAGGTACCTCCAGCGGCTCCGGCGAGAACTAAACAGGGTTGCCGATACGTGACTCCAGGCTTGATCAAGTCAATATTGCTCTGGAAATGGCCACTTACGGAAAAAATATCCATGTAGCCATCGGCGTCAAAGTCCTCAAAAAGCACGCCTGCACTTTGACGGCGCCTCGATGCAGACAAACCGCGCATCGGAGCAATATCGATGAAGTAGCCTTTCCCACGATTTCTGTACAGGGATGAGAGCTGATCAAGACCAGATGCCACAACGATGTCGGATTTGGTATCTCCATCAATATCGGCCCAGTCAGCTCCGTACCGCTGCTGAAAGTCCCCCATGGCATCCAGGGGAATTCCTGACTTAGCACCGAGATTTGCAAAGCCCGTCCGGCCTTGGTTTTCTAAAAGTGATGACCCATCGGAGTCGCTGAGCAATAACAAGTCGGTATCACCATCGTTGTCAAAGTCCTGCGGCGCAACACCCGTGACGCGGCTAGCGGCAAATGTTAGACCGATTCGGTTACTGACATCGAGGAATGTATTTCGGCCACGCAATGCATATGCAGCAGCGGTTTGCCCAGAATAGTGAAAGCTTCCACAGGCAGTCGGGACGCCTTCCACGAGACAGGCCTGCGCACCGCTCGGCCCAAACCCGACGTAGCGTCCCGCAATGATGTCAAGCGAGCGGCCACGATCGATTTGCGTCAGTGCGATGCTTGTCCACCAGCTTGTGGTGTCGGCCATTGGGTTGATCCGTGATGCTACAAACTTTCGCCCGGTGTTGTGCAGGAAAAACAGCCCTGGGTGACCTCCAATAACCAGATCCACACGACCATCTGCATCGATATCGCCCGCTGCTACCCCATGTAATCTACCAGCGAGCGAGGGGGCCCACTCATTTGTGATGTCAGTGAAGGACTTACCAGCATCATTACGATAAAGCCGAATGCCGTTATGGTGGACGACGATGGCTTCATCATAGCTATCACCATTGATGTCGGCGAAGGC
>JAURHZ010000222.1 GCA_030833025.1 Armatimonadota bacterium | reverse complement strand
CGAAGGAATGTTCGAAAGCGGCCCCTCCGGATCTCCATACTCTTTGTAGAGCTGGCCAGGCTGCAACATCAGGCGGTCCACGTAGTTGGCAACATTTCCAGCTTCATCGTAGGAACCCAGAGCATGTCCCGGCACGGGAACGTATCGCAGGACCAAGGCGTACCCGACCAAGATGCCAATCGTGATGATGGCTTGTGCTCGCGGCTTGGTGTAGAGGTAAATGAGCGCCGCCCCGAGATAGCCAAATGCCTGGCGCTGCAGCACACCGAACAAGCGTAAATCACTGAAAGGCTCAAGCTTAGTTAGGCCATTAATCAGCAGGCCAAAGAACGTCAACCAGACAAAGCGGGTGATGATTTTGCGGACAAGGGATGCTTTTGAATCCCCAGCTTCCATCCGTCGTCCGATCGAATACGGGAGCGTGGCTCCAATAATGAACAGAAACAGCGGAAATATACAGTCGTGGAAGCGAAAGCCTGCCCACTCCACGTGGCTGCAGAACTGTGCGACCACTTCATCCATGATCTTGCTCGGCCACCGTGCGCCAATAGCTTCAAGTAAGCTGGCGCCACCGATAATCCAGAACATATCAAAGCCTCGGAGGGCATCGATGGAAAGTACCCTATCCTTTGGCGACAACTTTGCAGGGGCAACTGTGCTCATTCCGCGAATGTACCACGGGTTCATTCCTGATTTCGTGAGGTTTACCGTACTAATTTGTCACCGGATGCCAATGCAGTCATCCGACTAAACAAAGCACCTAGCAGTGCAAGAAGACTTGCATTGAGGAATGTTGGGAACAGTACAAATCGATAGCCAGCATCCTGAATCGCAGCGCCGCCCAACACGGCAACCAGTGCTGTTCCGCCTCCGGGAGGATGCATGCAGCGACACACAGACATCGCCCAGAGAGACAACCCGACCGCGACACCGCCTGCAACCATCCGATCTGGTATTAGCTGCGAAACCGTCACCCCAATGATTGCTGATAGCAAATGCCCACCAAGAATTGGCCACGGTTTCGCCGCTGGGCTCTCCGGGAACTGAAACGCAATCACCGCCGCCGCACCCATGCTTGCAATGACAGCGGGGCTCCCCTGCGGTACGAAACGACTTGTTAGGAACGTGATAGCCGCAATGGACAGGCCGGCCGCGCTCGCAGCAAGGGCAGCGCGTTGCCATGGATGCAAAGTATTGACGACCCGCTGAGGTTCCCCTGGCCGGTCATGCCTGATGTTGGCATTCACATCCATTTACTGTGGGTCAACGCCCTTCACCGGAATCAGAGTACGCGCACGTACCCGGGTTGCACGGAGCTGCACCCTAGCTGCCGGACCACCCGGACGTACGGAAATCCGACGCTCCGGCAGCTCCCAGCGAATACCACCCTTTGTTGTCGCATCGCGTACAACCAGTGCATACGTCCCCACAGGAAGCAGCAAACGGGCATGACCGGATGGATCTGTCATCCGGGAACCAGCAAACTCGGCTTTTGCACCCGGCTTACGGTTTCCGTTGTACATGTCCGCCTGACGCTCAGTGTCAAGCACCAACCCCTTTACCGGTTCGCCGGAGCCACCTTCCTGAACGATAACATCCGCAAGCCCAGCAGGTTTTGCTACAAGAGTAACCGTATCGCTTGCGATGTACTTGGGCTCTGAAACCAAACGGTGAATGGAATCCCATACACCAACAGAGACACTCGCCTCCGAATCGACTGAAAAACTGAACTTGCCGTCACTGGAGGATGCAACATTTAGATGTCCGGGTCCTGATACACGTTTCCCCATCCAAATGGCGATGTTCGCAGAGACTGGCCTGCCCTTTTCATCGGTGACCTGCCCAGAAATCTGACGCATCGTCTTTCCCCTAGCCAGCCCTGTCACGAAATAGCATCCCTTGTTGTCCGCCGTCGTGCGCAAGAAACTCGTACCCGGGACAGCCCCCAAACGTTGCTGTAGCACAGGGGTCCACTTTTCAATCAGCGGGGTTACATCCAGTGGAAAGATGTCATCTACGAGCAGCGCCAGCTTGCCATCCCCAGGCTTGAAATCGGAGACTTCCGTAAACACAAGCTGAATATCAACTTCTGGTTGCTTGCACGTGTCACGGTCAAGAAAAACAAATCCATGGCCTGGTAGGTCAATCAAAATGCCCGCAAAGGATGCGAGCATTTTGTCGGCAAGCTTGATGTCGTAGGTACCATCCGTCCGAAGCTGCTGAGATCCCACAACCTCTAGCTTGCCTGTCGTGTCATCCACAAAAATTGTGTGGGCCAAGCCGAGAACGGGAATGTTCCTCCGAATATACGTGCGTCCGGTCATTCTGGATGGTGTTGAATGCGGAAGGGATGCCGTATCAAGGCTCTCACGACGCGTGCGTTTTGTTGCATTCCTGAAATCGGACTGCTTGCCACCAAACACCCCGGTACGCATCACGAGAATTGCGCACCCAATCAATGCAATTGCAAAGAGTATTGCCAGCCGTGCAGATGTTGGCTTCATGCGCATATTCTACTCGCCAGCAAACCAGGTTTACGAAAGCTGTCTAACAACGTCACAAACAGCAAAACCAAGTAGTTGTGTTGTAAACATCACACCTTGCCCTGTAACAAATACTGGGATGAACGAGTATACGAATCATTGAATTTCGTAGGAACTCCAAACCATTACTATGTCTAATCGTCAACAAACTTCTGCCAAGGTCATCCGGTTTACAGCACTTGCCGCAACATCGATTGCTGCCCTGTCAGCCAGTCGCAATGCTTCTGCACAAACCATCTCGCCCTATGCAGCGACCCAGCAGCGCACTATCGCGATGCGCCAGGCGGGTACGCAGGTCCCATTGGACATCGATGCTCATACAGTCCTCATCCGCTTCAAGGACACATCCGACACCGCAACCCGTGATGCTATTTGCCGCAAGGTTGGCCTCGGTGCGATGCAAACCTACTCCTTGGTTCCGGGGCTAGCGCTTGTCCATGTTGCAGGAAACCCGATGGATGCGATTGCGCAGCTGAAATCCAATCTGGCAATCGATTACATCGAGCCAAACTACATGTACTACCGCCAGGCAACTCCGGATGACCCACTCTTTAGCCAGCTCTGGGGCATGAATCAGGCGGCAAACAACGATATCGATGCGCCTGAAGCGTGGGATATTTACACGGGTGATCCTAACTACCGGGTCGCGATTATCGATACCGGTATTGACTTCAACCATCCTGACCTACAGGGCAATATCTGGGTCAACCCGGGTGAGATTGCAAACGATGGCATCGACAACGATGGCAATGGCTACATCGATGATGTCAGTGGCTGGGACTTTACCGGAACTGGACTCGGTACCAAGTATGGCACGGGGGACAACAACCCACAGGATGGTGATGGCCACGGAACGCACGTTGCCGGAACGATTGCAGGCAAAGGCAACAACGGAGTCGGTGTCGCGGGCGTCGTTTGGGGTGCAAAGATTGTTCCGTTGAAATTTTTGGATGACACTGGGAGCGGATCCACTGCAAACGCTATTCTTGCGGTCGACTACTGCCGTGTAAATGGAATCAAGCTTTCGAACAACTCCTGGGGTGGCGGAGGCTCATCCACGGCACTTCGCACCGCGATCAGCAATGCAGGTGCTGCAGATCACCTCTTTGTCGCAGCCGCAGGAAACAGCTCACTAAACATCGATGGCCTCCTCAAGAGCTACCCGGCATCGTATAACCTTGCAAACCAAATCAATGTCGCCGCAACAACAGCGACCGGAACGATGGCCTCGTTCTCAAACTATGGCCTGACCAGCGTCCATGTTGGCGCACCGGGCAATGCAATCGTCAGTACATATTCCACTACGGTAGCTGGCTCGACAGGTTATGCATCGCTAAGCGGTACATCGATGGCAAGTCCTCACGTAACCGGCGTTGCTGCGCTGCTCCGTGGCCGGATGCCAGGTTGGACGGTTGCACAGGTCAAGGCTGCGATTCTGAACACAGTCAAGCCGCTGAGCAGCCTGACAACACGCACCGTTACGGGCGGAACAGTAAGTGCATACAAGGCACTCCTAACAACCGTTGTTGAATCGGTTCCTCCTGTCGCAACCGCGACGCGTTCGATTGCCGCGGGTAACCTCGGCTGGAACAATGCTGCGGTTTCCCTAACGATTACCGCTACGGATGAGCAGGGTGGAAGCGGCGTCAAGGACATCCGCTACACCGTCGGTGCGACGACGACAACCGTTGC
>JAURHZ010000221.1 GCA_030833025.1 Armatimonadota bacterium | reverse complement strand
GCGATTGGCGCAGTCGCATGCGGACTCGGTGCCGCTACAAAGTACAACGCGGGGCTTTCTCTTTTCCCACTCCTAACCGCGTGGATTCTCCGCAAGGAACGTAAAGCCACGGAGCTCGTCGGAGCACTCCTGATTACCGGTGTAGCCTTTGTTATTGGATGCCCAGGCTCGCTCCTTAATACGAATCAGTTCATCAAGGACATCGTTTTTGAGGCACGCCACGTGGGCGCGGGCAGTGAACAGATCTTCACCAATACCATCCCCGGCTATCTATACCACCCACTCGTAAATGGCCCTTGGGTTGTGGCCTATCTCTGGCCGGCGATTGGACTAGGCATCGTCAACATTGGCATCAGGCGTAAAGCCACCGAACTCATCCCACTTACCTTTGCGCTGCCGTACTTTCTACTCATCGGTGTTGCGCAGGTCAAATTCGCCCGATACGCCCTCCCCCTGCTACCAGTACTGTCCATCTACACAGGACTTCTCTTTGTCCGAAAGACGGACCAGCGTCCGTACATCGGTGCATTCGCAACTCTCTGCTGCGCCGTAACACTGTTCGCAACGATCACCTGGGTACGCCAGTTCACAGCCACCGACCCACGCATTGCCGCTGCTGCTGGTATCAAAGGATCGGGTTCAGGAGTAGTAACGTTTGCCCGCCGCCCTTGGTTCTGGTCGGCATCCCTGTCGCCGCAAATCGCACACTTCAGCCCAAAGCTCGCAGCCGATGATGCCCGTGCATTCGATGGGCTGCCACAGCTGGTTGTTCCTCCCGATGGTGCAGAGTGGAGTCTGGATGCCCTCTCCCAGATGTCATCAGGCACAGTTTTGACGCTGTCGGAGCTTGAGATCATGGATGCGGTACGCCTGAAGGATTCCCAGCCGATGCTGTATCTTGACACGGCCCATTCAGTCCTCCCCGTCACTAAGGTTTACGGCGAGCCGATTGAGCTTCCACTCATCAGCAGCTTTAGGCGCATCAACCACGGGAGCTGGCTCACGCTACAGGGCGTCCCACACGACATGCTCTACGTAAATCCGCAAATCTGGGTCCTCAGCGGACGCTGATAAAAGCGGTATTCTAGGCACTAGGATGCTTGCGTGTGTCCGAAACCTTGTAGCAAAAAAGGATTTAGTATGTCGACCCCTCTCTCAGCACGTGAACGTATTTTGATTGCGCTGGATGTCGATTCAGCAGATGCCGCAGTAGCCCTTGCGCGGAAAGTCGCGGGCACGGTTGGCGGACTCAAAGTCGGTCTTGAGCTCATTAACGCAGCAGGGTTCGATATCATCAGCCGCCTTCAGGATGCAGGTGTTGACCGTATCTTCTACGATGCCAAATTTCACGACATCCCGAATACGGTTCATGGAGCCGTCGCGGCGGCAGTGAAGCGTAATGTCTGGATGGTGAATGTGCATGCCCAAGGTGGGTCGGCGATGCTGCGTGCAGCGGCGGATGCGGCACATTCCGCAAACAATCCCCCACTTTTGATTGGTGTGACTGTGCTCACAAGCCTTAGCGAAGAAGCCCTGAATGCTGACCTGCGGGTTGCCGGCACTGTCAATGACCATGTGCTTCATCTTGCGGGTTTATGCCATGCAAGTGGTCTTGATGGCGTTGTCTGCTCACCCCATGAAGTTGCGGCAATCCGCGCAACTCTCGGGAATGACTTTGTAACTGTCGTACCAGGCGTGCGTCCAAAGGGCGTAGCTGCGCATGACCAAGCACGCATCGCGACGCCAGAGGCTGCAGTTGCGAGCGGCGCGACGTACTTGGTGATCGGCCGGGCGATTACGGGTGCGGATGATCCCCGTGAGGCAGCCATTAGGATTGCTGCGGATATCGAGCAGGGCGTTTGATGTCCGGTCAGGCGCTGCAGCTTTATACACTCCGCGAGTTTACGAAAACGGCGGATGCGGTACGAACCACACTTGAGCGTGTCCGTGAGATTGGGTTTCGCGCGGTTCAGGTGAGTGCGGTAACCGCCCTTGAAGCAGACCTGTCTCCGGATGTCCTAGGCCAGTGGCTACGTGAGCTGGACTTACAATGCATCGCGACGCACCGGCCATGGGCATCGCTTCTAAACGAAACTGCGCGCGAAATCGACTTACACAAGGCCATTGGGTGCGACTATGTCGCGATTGGCGGCATCCCGGATGGCTACGACAAACGGAACGCTTCCGAATATGGGCGTTTTCTGGATGAGAGTCTGGCGGTGCGTTCGCAGCTGGCGGGTGCGGGTATTCGCTTTGGTCATCATAATCACGCATTTGAGTTCGACCGGGGTGAGTGTGGAGCGGATGTCTCTCCATGGGATGTATTGGTAGATTCTGGCGGGTCAGATTACTACTTGGAGCTGGATGTTTACTGGGCGTGGCATGCGGGGGTAGACCCGGTGGGTTTGTTCCGGCGGATGGCCGGCCGGGTGCCCGTTGTGCATATCAAAGATAAGGCTGTAATCGCTGGCGAACCCAAAATGGCGCCCATTGGTGAAGGCAACCTCCCTTGGGAAACGATTATCGCAGCCGGAAATGCCGCGGGGGTTGATTGGTGGTGTGTTGAGCAGGATGAGTGTCACCGGGATGCATTTGCATCGGTGGAGTCCTCCTATCGCTATCTCAAGGAAGTCCACGGTCTTCTGTAATGCCGATTCCACTTGACCGCTACAAGCCTTGGCTTACGGGGACATTTATTATCGCGCCTGGTGTTGGAGAGAAATCTGAGCAGCAGCTTTGGGATGCTGGATTTCGGCACTGGGAAAGTGTTGTGGATGCCAAGTTGCCGGTAAGTGCGACGAAGGCGGATGCGATTAAGCGAGCGGCGGAGCAGGCTTTGGAGGCGCATCAAATCGAGGACTGGGCATGGTTTGCCGCGCGCCTAGGGTCGAAGGAGCACGTCCGGCTTCTGCCTTGGCTGTGGGACCAGGCGATGTGCATCGATATCGAAACCAATGGCGGCTACGATGCGGATGACATCACGATTATTGGGATGCACGGAGCTTACGACACGCATATTCTCGTAAAGGGACGAGACATCGGGCGCTTTCCTGAGCTGTTTGCTCCGGTTCGTCTGATGGTTTCATTTTTTGGTACTGGCTTTGATGTGCCATTTTTGAAGCGTCGGTTTCCAGATGTGGACTTTGACATCCCCCACGTAGATGTCTGTAATGTCATGCGCCGTATCGGCATCAAAGGCGGGCTTAAGGCAATTGAGCATCGCTTTGGTATTGAGCGCTCGGATGAAGCCGTAGGCCTCTCCGGCTGGGATGCAGTCGAGCTGTGGAGGCTTTGGGTCTCCCGCCGGGATGAAAGTGCGCTGAATCGCTTGATTCGCTATAACCGCGAAGACATCGAGAATCTGCCAGCACTCCTGCAAATCGCATACCCAAAGCTCATTGCACAAACCGGGGCAAGCTGGCTGCATCAGATAGAATAAAGGCCATGCCTATCTACGAATTCAAGTGCAAGTCTTGCCGTAATCAGTTCGAGACGATGCGGCCATTTTCCCGAAAGGATGACCCGGAGCCTTGCCCGGCATGCGGTTCTGAGGAAACGAGTCGTCAACTTTCGATGTTTGCCGCGACAGGTTTTGCCGATCCAAGCTGCAGCACGAGTCAGGCCACCGGAACGCCATGCTGTAGGACCATCGCACCAGGCGGTGGCTGAGGGGTCCCGCGCCGGTAACCCGTGTGGTTGCCATCACCCTTATTTTCACCTTCGCGGCGCTGCCGCATAACTTCAGGATTCCCCTATGCGAACGTACATCACAACCCCTATCTACTATGTCAACGCGGTACCTCATGTTGGGACTGCGACGACGACGCTGCTCGCGGATGCGCAGGCGCGTTACCACCGGATGCAGGGGCTTGATACATGGTTTCTGACCGGCACGGATGAGCATGCGCAAAAGGTATCTGATGCGGCGATTGCCGCAGGGGAAACACCTCAGGCATTTGTAGATAAGGTTTCACAGAGCTTTGTCGAAGCCTGGAAGTTCTTGGATTGTCGTTATGACAACTTCATCCGGACAAGCGACGAGCGTCACAAAGCAGTCGTCCGGGAAGTCTTCACACGCCTCGAAAAATCCGGCGATATCTACCTCGGCGTCTACGAAGGCTGGTACTCCGTCGCCGATGAAACGTTCTTCCGTGACACGGATGTCGATGACAATGGCATCGTTAAGGAAACTGGCGCAAAGGTGGAGCGTATCCGCGAGGATGTCCACTACTTCCGACTTTCCGCCTACGGGGA
>JAURHZ010000220.1 GCA_030833025.1 Armatimonadota bacterium | reverse complement strand
CGGGAGCATTTGTTGATCCTTTGATGCGCATCAAACCGTTGATGCGAATCCCAAGGCATACACGGCGGGCTATCGCAGCAGGGCTTGTCCTCGCAGCCATTTTGGCCGCGCTCGTTGGAATCATTGTCGTCTTCCTGCAACCCTTCCAGGTCGAGTTCAAGAACCTTGTGAATGACTGGCCAAACATTCAGGCGCAGATTACCAAGCAGACGGAAAACCTGAAGTCAACTTGGGAAGGGCTTCCAGACTGGGTCCAAAAGCTTGCACCGCAAGGTGGAAGCGGCTCGAAAACGGGTGGAGCGGAACAGTCACCCGAAATTGGCAAGTCGATCACTACCTACCTCACAGGTCTGGTATCAAAGACGCTGTCTGCCGCGGCACATATTGTTGAGCTAATCCTTGTGCCGGTAATGGCCTATTACTTCATCGTGGATGGACGTGACCTCAAGCGTGAGTTCCTCCGTTTCCTTCCGGTTCGTAAACAGCGGCTTGCGCACGCAGTCATGATGGAAGGCGCACTGATTATGCGCTCATTCCTGATCGCGCAGTTTGTCCTTGCCGCGATCGCAGGTGTCGTTATCGGTGTGCTTTTGGGCGTCTTCCAGATCAAGTATGCGTTGACACTTGCCCTGATCGCTGCCGTAACCCGTGTCGTCCCAGTTATCGGACCACTGCTTGGTGGCATCCCGCTTGGCATCCTCGTATTCGTTCAGTGTTCATCAAATGGCAACTATGGCAGCCTAATTATCATTTTGGGTCTCTTTACACTGATGCATCTTGCCGAAAGTAAAATCATCACCCCGATGATCCTCGGGGACCGCTTACACCTGCATGCTGTGATCGTTATCATTGCGTTGCTGGTCGGCGGAGAGTTTTTCGGTCTGATGGGAATGTTCCTTGCCGCGCCGGTCGCTGCGTTGCTTCGTTTGCTTCTGATGCACTACTACGTGTATCCACTGCAGGCGCGCCAACGAAAGTCCGACCATATGAGCCGCGCGGTCAAGGCAAACGCACCGCAGGCGTAGGTTTACTGGAGGGCTGGCATCGTGGGTCACTGGATAGAAGCGGTTACACTGGGAGTCGTGCAGGGACTGACTGAGTTCCTCCCGATTTCATCCTCGGCACACCTTGATATCGTGCCCAAGCTCATCGGCTGGCACAAACCAGGAGCGCAGTTCACGGCTGTAACCCAGCTTGGAACGATGATTTCCGTGATGGTTTATTTCCGTAAGGACATCATTGATACCATTCTTGGGATGTTCAAGTCGCTTGCCAAAGGTGGTGACAAAATGTCATCCGAGGCGAGACTGTTCTACTCAGTTATTATCGGTACCATCCCAATCGGTGTCATTGGACTTCTGCTCAAGAAGTTCATCGAGAAAGACCTCCATAACCTCTACATCAACGCAACGATGCTCGTGGTCATGGGCCTCCTGATGGGACTCGCGGAGCGGATGACAAATCCACGACGCGATGCAAAAGATATCCAGATCAAAGATGGCATCATTGTTGGTCTCTTCCAGGCGATTGCGTTGATACCAGGCGCATCCCGTTCAGGGTCCACGCTTACGGGTGCATTTTTCACAGGCCTTGACCGTGCAGCGGCTGTTCGCTTCTCATTCCTCTTGTCCCTTCCAGCGATTTTGCTAAGTGGACTAGTTGAGCTAAAGGACTTGTTTGGCAAAAAAGAACATGTCTACGGTGCGGAAGCGGACATTAACTGGACGATGCCAGAGGTTGCCGTGGCGACCGTTATTGCGGGTCTTGTTGGCTATGCGTGTATTGCATGGCTGCTGCGTTACCTAAGCAAGGCATCTACAGCAGGCTTTGTACTCTACAGAATTGCGCTCGCTGCGGTTATTTTCTTCCTGTTGAACCAGCGTATACTGACCCCGTAATGACGCTGACATCCCCTTGGTGGCACTGGGCCCTGGCATTTGCCGGGGCCTTTATTGCGGGTATGTCCAAGACAGGAATTCCTGGACTTGGCATCTTAGCGGTGCCCCTGTTTGCATTCTTCCTCCCTGCACGTGAGTCGGTGGGGATTGTGCTTTTAGTCCTCATCTGCGCCGATGTCCTTGCAGTCCTCACGTATCGCCGCGAGGCGGATTGGAAGAAGATACTACAGCTGGCACCATGGGCGCTGGCTGGGATAGTCATCGGGACATTTGCCCTATCTCGCCTAAATGATCAGGCGGTCAAGCAGCTGATTGGTGCGAGTATTCTGCCGATGGTGGCTTTATCGGTTCGACGACGCCGCATGACGGCCGCTGGGGTAGCAGAGAAGCCATTGCCAGCGTGGTCAGCCGGGTTTGTCGGATTGGTTGCGGGCTTTACGACGATGGTAGCGAATGCTGCAGGTCCAGTGATGAACCTCTACCTGATCGCGATGCGGCTTCCTAAGCTTACTTTTTTAGGAACTAGTGCCTGGTATTTCTTTTGTCTCAACTGGGTCAAGGTGCCATTTGGGATTTACGGTGGGACGATTACATTACACTCGGCAGGTCAGAGCGCGATGCTGTTCCCGGCTGCGATAGCTGGCGGATTCGTCGGTCGCAAAATCGCCCAGAAGATAGACCAAGGCCGCTTCGAAGCGCTAGCGCTTACGTTTGCGGCCCTTTCTGGCATTTGGTTTCTGATTGGTAAAAGTGTTCTATCGGCGTTCAGATAGCCCCGCTTAACAGCACTAAAGTGTAAAGGCGGCCCTGATAGCCGTGGATGCACGGTGTATATCTGCCGTGCTGATATCGCGATGCGTGACAAAGCGGAGGCGTGTGGCTCCCATGCCGCTTGCGCGGACGCCATGTTGCTCAAGGCGCGCCATCGCATCGATGCCAGTTATTCCCGTGCCGCTGATATCGAAATACACAATATTGGTTTCCGGCCATGGGTCGAGGCGAATGCCGGGGATATCTTGCAGGACACTCGCTAGTGCCTGTGCATTGGCATGGTCAACTTCGATATCCGGTAAGTGATGTTGAAGTGCATAGAGGCCACCAGCGGCAAGGATACCCGCCTGACGCATCGCACCACCAAAGACATGTTTCCACCGGCGTGCCTCGTTGATGAGGGCCTGTGGACCAAGCAAGAGTGCTCCAGCGGGAGCGCCAAGACCTTTGGACAGACAGAGTGTTACCGTGTCAAAGGGTGCAGCTATCTCCGCGAGGTCACAGCCACGTGCTACGGACGCATTGACGAGGCGAGCTCCATCGAGGTGTGTGGCTAGACCGTGTTGGTGTGCAGTGTCGGTGATCGCCCGTACGGATGATTCATCCCAGACGATGCCACCCGCGTAGTTGTGTGTATTTTCGATACAGACCATCCGTGTTGGAGGTGCGTGTGGAATCGGCGGATTGATGGCAGATAGCAGCTGCTCGGCCGTAAAGATTCCGCGTGGTGCTTGTAGTGGGCGAAGGAGAACTCCACTCAGGACAGCGGGGCCACCGCTTTCATACTTTTGGATATGACAGTTCTCGCTGCATATGACTTCATCCCCAGGGCGAGTCTGTACCCGAATGGCGATTTGGTTCGCCTGCGTCGAGCTTGGCAAGAAGAGTGCGGCTTCCATACCGAGGAGCTCACAGCCTAAGTCCTGTAGGGCATTTACCGTCGGGTCCTCACCGCGCTGGTCATCCCC
This sequence comes from Armatimonadota bacterium, assembly GCA_030833025.1. Taxonomy (GTDB): domain Bacteria; phylum Armatimonadota; class Armatimonadia; order Armatimonadales; family Armatimonadaceae; genus CAIRTT01. Next base: position 626 of record JAURHZ010000220.1, on the reverse strand, counting down.
GACTGGGGCTTTGTGGATGGCATCGCGCATCGCATCCGATGGCCGTGTCGCGGTATCCGAGGAGAGGTCAATCATGTGCGTATTCTACCGAGTTGTGAATGTGTGTAAAGTTTGCAGTGTACTCAGGTCTTTGATGCTTCCCAGGCTTCACGAATTCCTGCAAAGTGTGATGTTGCCATCAACATTTCATGTTCCAGCTCGGCTAGAACAGACTTGGTCTTCAGCGGACGGAATGCTTTACGGGTCAGCTGAGGGGTGCACTCGTTGTATTTGAGGAGCAAGGTGTTTAGGAGCCCGACTTGCTCCTTTGTCTGTTCATAAAGCTTTATCATCCGACGTAATGCAGCATCCCGCGTTCCACACAGTGCCAGTGAACGCAGCCCTTGCTGTGTGATGACATCGATGTATTCCCGTTCGCGTAGCCAATCCTTTTCCGCTTGAATCCATTCGGGGACGCCACCCGCATTCTTGAGGATTTTTGCTTGGATCCGTAGATGTGGTGGAACTGAGAGGTCATCATCGAGCTGGAGTGGCTTACCTTTACCGGGTAGATTGTCAAAGACACCTTCATTCATGGCATCCACGATGCGTCGTTCTCCGACGATATCAATCCAAGATAGGACGTT
>JAURHZ010000021.1 GCA_030833025.1 Armatimonadota bacterium | reverse complement strand
TCTGGTCCCAAGCCCAGTCGCAGGGGATGGCGTCGTTCTCGTCTGTGCACCGAAGAAGTCCCCTGTTTACGCCTGTCCAACTGACAAGACGGGAGATATCAGCGCAACTGGCTTGCTGTGGAAGTCCGATGACCGCTCAAATGTGACATCGGATGTAGCAACACCCGCATTCCATGATAGCAAGTTCTTCATCGTCTCGGATGTCCGTAAATCAGTTTCGTGCGTTGAGGCGAAGACCGGCAAGATAATCTGGTCGACAGACACGCCTGGGTTCAATATGTGCTGGGGTTCCCCAACCATCGCCGATGGCAAGCTCTACACAACGAATGTTGGTGGCACCGTGCTCGTGTACGACATTCAAACGGGTAAGCTCATCGGTGAAAACCGTGTCGATGAAGAAGGCTCTGAAGTACGCTCCAGCGTTGCCATTGCTGGGAACCAGCTGTTTATTCGCACGAGTAAGCGCATGATGTGTGTTTCAAGTCCAACTCGGAAGTAATTATGCAGACAGTTCGCGCATCCTCCGCGCTCTCACGCCGTGTCGTCGATGGCCCTCTCGCAACGCGCTTCAAACTGCGATGGAAGTTTAAGACAGGCGATGCAGTTACGGGGCAGCCTACTGTGGCCGGTAACCGAATCCTCGTTGGCAGCGAAGATAAAAATGTCTATTGCCTAGATCTCGCAACCGGTAAGCGCCTTTGGGGTTATGCAACCAAAGGAGCCATCGAGGCATCCCCGCGGATTATCGGAGACCTTGCCGTCATAGGATCTGCAGATGGCCGCCTCTACGGCATCCACATCCCAACCGGTGCTCCGCGCTGGGCTTACAGGACAGAAGACAAAATTCTAGGTACGGCAAATGTGATTTCCAGCCCAGATGGCCGCCGCCAATGGGCGATGGTTGGAAGCTATGATAACCGTGTCCACTGTGTGGATGTGCGTAGTGGACGTGGGGTTTGGACGTACGAAACGGATAACTACGTTAACGGGATGCCTGTTGTCTCTGGAAATGTAGCCATCTTCGGCGGTTGTGATGGCATATTGCACGTCATAGACATCGCCACTGGGAAGAAACGCACCCAAATCGATATTGGTGACTATATCGCAGGGACTGCCACCGTAGATGGAGACCGCGCTTACCTCGGACACTACGGAAATGCAGTGATTTGTGTTGACATTAAGACAACCAAAATCATCTGGACATTCCGTGACAAGGGCTTCCCGTACTACGCCAGCCCTGCCATTGACCAAGGATGTGTCGTGATTGGTAGCCGTGACCGCCAAGTGCACAGCTTGGAACAGGCTACAGGGAAGCGTAAATGGGTGTACAAAACCCGTGGAAAAGTAGATGCCAGTGCGACGATCTGCGATAACAAAGTAGTCGTCGGTTCCGAAGATGGAACGCTTTTGATACTAGACTTCGCGACCGGAAAGCTGATTTGGAAATACACGATTGGCCGTGCCGTGATGTGCAGTCCGCTCATCCACGATGGCCGGATTTATGTCGGCTCGGATGATGGCTATCTCTACGCATTTGAACCAGCATAGAGACAGCCTAATCAGTAAAAGCGACGCTAAGCAGGAATATCCCACAGGTTTAGCTGTTCTGCACCTTTTACGAGGACCTGGTTGCCGAACACTGCAGGGCTAGCCCATACCTGACTGTCAGCGACTTGGTGTACAGCAACTACATCCAGACCAGCAGCACTAGGCTTGTAAACGTGCATCATGCCATCGGCACTAAATGCAGTTACGTACTGTCCCATAGCATATAACGTGACATTTTCGCCCTTGTTGCCATCACACATCCAAATGACCTTACCGGATGTCTTTTCAAGTACAGTCACTTGACCTCGGCGCTTTTCGTTGACCGCGATGATGCGATCTCCGACTAAGATTGGGCTCGATGTCGACATCGTGACGTCACGCGTCTCCCACACTTTTTCGGTGACCATTTTGCCACCAACCGACTTCACACGGATGGCAAATGTAGGTCGTTGGTTGGCTCCGCAGACAATCATGTCATCCACTACGAGTGGTGTGATGGAGTTGTGATTGAACATATTCTGGCGGTTTTCGATGGTCCATAGCTGCTTGCCATCGACTGGAGAAAAACCAGACCATTTATTGTGTGTTGCGGTCACGATTTGTGGCTGACCACCAACACGCACCATAACTGGACTTGTATACGCAGGGCCTTCCGTCTGACACGCCCAGACATCCTTGCCCGTCTCACGGTCAATCGCAAGGAACGCACCGGTTGCTTCATGCCCGATGTGAACATAGAGCTTCTTGCCATCGAGCAGTGGTGAGAGCGATGCACCACAGACTGGCATCGGAACACGGAATCGCTTGCTTGGATCGACACGCCAGACAATCTTGCCGGATGCCGCATCAAAGCAGGTCATCGTGCCGTTTACACCAGTCGTGTATAGCTTGCCTTGAACGTACAACGGAGTGCTTCGAGGAGACTTACCGAGACGTCGTGCAGGGAAAATAACAGAGTCGTAAGGCGCGGCAACTTTATCTGTCCAAACCACTTTACCGGTGGCAAGAGCCATCGCTTGGACCCACTCTTCTTCGCCATGGCGAGTGATCGTGAAGACTTTACCCGCGGCGATGATTGGTGATGAATGTGCTTCACCAACATTGACTGACCACTTTTTCGTGAGGTTTTTTGGCCAAGCGGATGGTGCTTTGAAGCCAACACAGTGCCCATCGCGCAGTGGCCCACGCCACTGGCTCCAATCGGCTGGCGCATTAACGCCTGGACCTGCTGCTGTTTTCATCCTAAGGATCATCGTGTCGTACTCCCGGTCTTACTAAGGAAAATAACAGCCAAATCCGAGGAGTAGTTCCAACAATGTTTATGACGCTAACGTGTTCTCACTGGTTACTCGGCTGCAAGAGCGTTTACAAGCGTCTGACGCATCGCTAGCTGCCGAATGGATGATTTCACAACCATCAGTATGATTCCTCCGACCGAAAACATCACGATGCCCGTAAGTCCTAGCACCTGAAGAGGCTGTGCTACGAAGGTATCAACTGATGCCCATACCGCGGAGAGGACACCGATGAACAAACCGGCAAGACCGCCAAAAACATGTTCATAAACCCTTACTTGTTGCACAACTTGCATAGGAACACCGAGCGCCTGGAGCAGTGCAGTTTCCTTCGTGGTTGCCAGAAGCTGTCTACGAACGATAATCGCCGTGCCTGCAAGTCCCATTAAGAGACCCAGACCGCCGAGGGCCGCAAACACGCTTAGATAGGTGTTCTCAACGCTTGCATATTCAGCCATCCGGTCCGTCGTACGCGTCAGGCTTAGTCCGAACGGCTCACCTGCATCGGTCAAGGCAGTTCCGACTTCGCTCTCGGGAGCACCCTTGGCTTCGATCAGGAACATCCGATATCCGGAGCGCTGTGGAAATAGCTGTACAAATCGGGCTTCATCCATGATAACAGCGCCTTGCAAAACGGTCCGCTTTAGCATCCCGACGATGCGACATCGCACGGGCTGTCCTTGGTCACCAAGCAGCGTCAGCGACTTTCCAACCGCTGATTGTAAAGACCACATAATCGTGTTTTCATCAGCGATAACAGGAATCTCACCGCCAGGAAGATCTTCCTTTAGCTTGGTCCATAGCCCACCAGCGGCGCTTCCAGCAAACGGGAAGCGCTTCTCAGCCGCAAGCCGCGCAGCATCCAAGCCGATAACCTGTGGCTGCGTTGGCTTGTTGAGGTTTAGACAAGATGCATCATCGCCATCCCGGACGCGTATTGGCAAGCTCGAGAAAGTACCGCCCTCCGTATTGCGGGCCAACCGATCGGCTTCTGTTTTGCTTTCGAGCGCTCCGTATAGCGGTAGTGCACTACTGGCAATAAACGTGTAGCCCCCCGTCCCGGATGCGCGGTCCGTCGTAACCTTTGGCGGGAGCTGTTTATTCGCCCCTACCGCAATGATTAGGAACGTAGCAAGGCCGACAACACTCATGCTTGTAAACAAGCCATTCAGATTACTCGAGAGTCTACGGAGTGCAAACATTTGGGCTGTGCTACGCCAAACAGTGCGCATCACGTAGTTCATCCAAAGGCGGAAGAAGCCAAGTAAGAGCACGAAGAAGCCCATCCCAGCCATCATCAAGTACTCAGCACGCTCCGCTCCACTGATTCCAAGGGCGTAGACAAACAATGGCAGCCAAAGCAGGAACCCCACGATCGCTGTAACGGTGCCGGGACGCAATGCAAGGTTGATTTGCTTTCGTTGTTTGCGAACGTTGCGCCGCGGTGCACGGGTGGCAAGGACAACCGTGATGGTCCCAATCACAATGCTCCCAAGTACTCCACTGAGCATGTTCACCGGTGTTACACGCAGTGGGATGGTCGTATCCCACAGTGGTGCCAATGCAAGTCCAACTGCCTCTGTGTAGATCCACGAGAGTCCAGCAGAGCCAACAACACTTGCTAAGGTTGCAATACCCACGAGTTCGATAATAAACATCTGGCGGATGGCCTTCGGAGTCATCCCGCATGCAGCCAGCACCAAACGCTCACCTTTACGCTCATCAAGCGTGGCATCCACCATCCACTTGATAAGCAATGCTGCAGAAATTAGCAGAAAGCTACCGAGAGCAAGGAAGAGTCCCCCGAAGTCCAGGCCACCACTAGCACTGGCGCGCGCATCGGAGCGGAGGGGCCGAACAAACATCCCGAGGGCCGCTGGGTTAATACTGCGACGTAGCTGCGCCCGGATGCCATCAAGGGTGTTTGGCGGCGATGTAAACCGAATCGCGGTGAGTTTTCCAAAGCGGTTACCCCAGAGCGTCTGCCCATCCGAGAGGCTGACAAATGCCTTCGGCGTACCTTTGTATTTCTCCCAGTAGGCCTGGTCTTTATCGCGGAGTAGCTCGAGGTCGATTGGAACACCGGGCTCCCATTCGCGGCAGTCCTTTTTGTCCGAAAGGCCAGGGAGGATTGGCATGAACTCACGGTCGGCCGCAAGGCCCGCAATAGGCACAACCGATGCCACCTTGCGCACGGCCGTTTTGCGTACCAGCTCGCGATTGGCCCCTAGGACCCAGTAGTCAAGCGTGATGTCAGAACCGACGCTTGCCTTAAGGTCATCCGCAAGCCACTGATTAATCACAATACCGCCGGCCGGGATGGCCCCAAGCGTATCGGTAGCCGTGACCATCGAGTACGGAGTGACAGCTTTCCCCAAAGACAGACGGTTTACAAATGTTGTCAGTGCGGGTTCCGCACCACGGATAGCGAGACCGGAATCTGCCACATGCGGATCGAGAAAGACGCGCCCGGTGCGCAGCTCGAAGTGTTGCTTTCCACTGATAGTAATCGGACGCACTTCAAGGTCGGCATCCTCGATGTCCCAACCACGGAACAATGCTTTGGAGAGGTCAGCCGCGTTGACATCCCCTTCACTCGGCTTTCCAAAGAGCAGCATATTGATGCGCCCAGCGAGGCCAACCTGCTTTTGAAGCATTGGGAGGTCAACAAAAATGTTGCGTGGTGCTAGCTGATTCGCCGCAAGGCCAAAGCGTCCAAGCTCGTTGTCTTTGAGGATGTGACCGACCTTGACCCGAAACGTAACTACTGCATCATCGATGGTTGCAAGGGGCGCATCCCGCGAAAGGAGCGTTGGCTTCTCAACGGACAGGATAACTTCATCGCCAACTTTGAGACCTGCAGCACGTGCGAGGGCGATGTTTATGACGGCTGTTTCATCTGCCGGTACTGGTAGTGGCCCATTGCTTGGAGTGTTTTTGGTAAATGCACCACTTGCTTCAAAGAAACGCGAGTCGACGCCATACACACTTGTATCGCCCGCCCGAAGGCGGGCGGCACCGGATGCATCCTGCGTTACAGCGCCTTTGAGGGCTAGGACAGGCGCTGTGGGAACGCCACCATCCAATGCTACGGAACCGGCAAGCCTATCGCGAAAGTGATGCTCACCAGCAACCATCACCGCGGAAAAGTTGCCAAGGCGGGCATCCACCAGATTGGCAAGGCCCATACGAACCGAATCGCCAATCGCGAGTGAGCCCGTGATGACGATGGCAGAAAGCATGATGCCAGCGGCGAACCAAAGTGACTTTGTCCAGCGATATCTCAGCGACTGGCTAATGTAGCGAAGTGGTGTCACCCGTCGACCTCAACCAACTTGCCGGCTTCAAGGCGAACGATGCGTCCTAGGCGTGCCGCAATCTCCGGTGTATGCGTGACAACGATTAGCGTAAAGCCATCCTCGCGCTGAAGCTCGAGTAAGAGGTCCAGCAGATTCGCAGCGGTGGATGCATCGAGTGCACCCGTTGGTTCATCTGCAAGGACGATGTCCGGGTTTTGTAGGAGGGCTCGTACCACTGCAACGCGTTGACACTCACCGCCTGAGAGTTCAGCTGGCTTATGTTGAGTGCGTTCCGATAGGCCTACACGCCCAAGAAGCAGGTTAGCTCGAGAAAGCGCATCTCCAGCGAGCCGCTTCCCCTTCCCTGCAAGCTCGGGAACCAACACATTTTCCAACACGGTTAGGTGTGGAATAAGGTGATGTTGTTGAAAGACAAAGCCTATATGGTCACGGCGGAAGGCGGCTAAATCTTTTTCAGTCGACGGCGCGGGCGTTCCATCGTAGGTGACCGTGCCAGCCGTCGGTGTCTCGAGAGTCCCGATGATATGAAGCAGCGTCGACTTCCCGCTTCCAGATGGCCCAATAATTCCGGTGATGGAACCTGCGGCAAATACTACCGACAGGCGGTCCAAGACACCAATATCGTGGCCTCCGGCAGGCGAAAAGACTTTGTCAACACCACTTACATTAATGGTCACACCCATCTCACACCGCCTTCTTCACTTGAGATGCAAACGCTGCAACAACTCCAGCAGCCATACTTTGCGTTGAAAATTTTGCTAGCACAGCCGCTCGACCTGACTCAGCAAGGTCATTCCCCTTGTCGCCCAGAACATCAAGTAGCACTCGCTCATAGTCGCCATTGACATTCTGATCAAACAGCGCAATGCCTCCCGTTTCGCCGGCAAGCTCAGGGAAAGCTCCATGCTTCGGCGCAATAACGGGAACGCCGCAGGCAAGCGCTTCGATGACATACAAGCCAAACGATTCGCCATAAAGCGCCGGGACACTGAGGACATCCATTTGCTGTAACAGTCGAATTTTCTCCTCAAGGCTGACGTTGTCGTGGAAAGACACAGAGTCAAGACAGCCAGCGTCTGACAAGCGTATCTTTATCACGGATACATAACCTTCATCTGCAGCGGTCTTAGTACCGACAATGACCAAACGCGCATCAGGTACAGACTTCTTACACGCGATAAAGGCATCCACCAGCAGATGCAAGCCTTTGCCATAACACTGGCGTGCCAGATAGCCGATGACATTTCCCTGTGATTTTGATCCAGGTTTGTATGTCTGGACATCAACGCCATTATGAACAACATGGACGCGTGTTGGGTCGAGTGCTGCCCGGCGAATCATGATGTCGCCATACGTCCGGCTGACAGCGATAAAGCCATCGACGTGCTTGGAGCGATTGACGACTTCTTGCCAGCACCGTTCACGGTGAGTATCCGGTAGCGCATCAAGAAATGTGTCTTCGCCGTGGAGCGTGCACCAAACAGCCGCATTGGTTATCTCTCTGATGCGACGAGCGATACCCACTAGGAGGATGTTAGACAGCAGCACGACATCGGGGCGAACATCATCGCGAAGCCACGCAGCAAGACGATCCAGTTCCTTTACTTGATAGCCATCCTCGCCTTTCAGCATCGTAAGCGTCATCGGCCCGAGGTCCTTCGCCTGCGTCATCCCAGCGCGTTTTGCGGCGCTCGCCAGTGCCTTCGGGGAGTCGAAGAGCTTATCAATCCAACGCGGTGTCTTCCGAAACACGGGAACGGCGTGCTGCAGATAAACATTGATGCCCCCCATGTAAACCGCGCTTGTATTTTCATCCGCGGTGTCAAGTGTAGGAGGCAGGTAAAGCGGAACAAAAAGCACATCATGACCGAGGCGACGCAGCTCTTTTGCGAGTGCTTGGTCACGTAGACATGTGCCGCAATGAAAGCTCCCGGTTCCTGGTGTCAAGACTGCGATGCGCATTTATCTGTCATTCCCTGCGTATAGATGCATAAACACGATGTTTCTGTCGCTGGTTCCCGACTCTGCCGGCGAAAGAAGATCCCTATCAGATTACCGCGCCGCCGCAGTGTATGGAATCGGGTTTATAATCAACCGATTCATGAGTATCTCCGACAACAGCAGACTGATATGGCCCGGGCGTAAGGATGCCCCCTTTACGCCAGAAACACCTTTGCCAGATTTCTGTCGACGCGAACATCACCAGATTGGTCGCCCAACGGCATTGACACGATTGATTCATGGTGACAATCTAGGTGAACTTCAGCGCCTTGTGCGTGAGCAGCCGAAAAGCGTGGCTTGTATCTACATCGATCCGCCGTTTGGGATTGGAACCGTATTTCGGACATCCCATACGACCGGATCCCGCGATACTAAAACCAGTGACCCGATTGCGTACCGTGATCAATGGAGCGGCGGTATTGAGGGCTACTTGTCCTTCATGCACCCACGCCTGTTGTTGCTGCGTGAGCTTCTGACATCCGATGGCGTCATTTTTGTCCACTGTGACTGGCGGGCCAGTGCCCACCTTCGCATTTTGATGGGAGAAGTCTTCGGACCCGAGAACTTCCGTAATGAAATTCTTTGGCGGCGGGCACCAAACCTCGGCAAGCAAGCGGCATCCAATCAGCTTGGCCGCACCTTCGAAAGTATCCTTCTCTTTAGTCGTAACCCAGGCAAACCTCTGCGAGGTCAACATCCAGAAATCACAACGCCCTATCCACTTACGCGGGTGGGACACCCAAAGGGCTGCTTCTTCGATGAGCAGCGCGGATGTTGGTACACAACAGCGCCTCGGGGTGACTACACCGATGACAGCATCGCCCGCCTTGATACCGAAGGGCGGATTCACCGTTCGGCAACCGGCACCGTTTATATAAAGTACTTCCTTGAGCAGGCCGCGGATGGTTGCTGGGTTAAGAGGCAACGGGTGGATACGCTTTGGGATGACAGTGCGGTCCGGCCGCTCCGTCATCGGCCGAAGGCTGAGGATATGGGCTATGACACCCAGAAGCCTGAAGGGCTGCTTGAGCGAATAATCAGCTGGGCAACGGTACCGGGAGACACCGTCCTCGATGCCTTCAATGGCTCAGGGACAACGATAACCGTTGCGAGTAAACTCGGCAGAAATGCCATCGGTATCGATGTCGGAAATGCATCCATTTCGATCACTCGCCGTCGCCTCAGGGAACTTGCAAATGTGGATTTGACCGTTGACGTCATGTCAGACACATCAAATCAGGATGTCCCCCTGGAGCTAAACATCACGTTCCAAGGGATTCACTCCGAGGAATGTCAGGTCGCCTTGTCGGGGATGAGTTTGGCATCGGTGACCGCCTGGGGCATCGGCTATGAGAACAATGGCACATGGGAATGCCTTTGGTACTCAGGAATTTTAAGGTCAACAAGCGTGCCAGCGACCGCATCCGTTGTCTTGCCAGCCACGATTACTCCAGAGCAACTTACGCTACATGTAGAGCTGCAGGAACATCACTTTGCAATCCCCGTTACCAAAGATGCCAAGATTTCGTAGCAACCACGTAAATTCCAAGTAAGAGGTTCGTCACAGCGTGCATCACCACACACGCCCCGACAGATTTGGTGCGTCGCAGAAGCTGGTCTGTTAGTAATGCGTAAGCGACCGCTGCCAGCCATTCAGGGTGTATGGATGTAAACGCAGCGGTAACAACACCCGTGGCAATCCACGAGTGGTTTCCAGCGATGACCTTGCGGTAGTCATCCATATTGTCGATGTAGCGGACGAGAAAACCGCGCCAGAATAGCTCCTCGATCAGCGGAACCACCGCGGCAAGCCCTATAAAGCGGACAACAATCCATAGGATTCTGAGGCTGGCATCCGGGATGGAAGTGAACGGGTTGAAGCTTCCCCGGCTGCCGATGTGCGGATACGGGATCTGCTCGATGCCAATCCAGAGTCCAATGCCTACCACTCCGAAGAGAGCGCCGGTGATGAGTGCTTTTCGCGATATTGACAGCTCTGGTTGCCACGACTTTACCGTGACTCCAAGTGCAAAGAGCACGAGTACAATTTTGGCGATGTACGCAAGCGGATAGATGTTTGCGGGGAGCTTGCCTTCGATGACATTAAGCCCAATGAACAGAATCATCGGGACAATCAGCCCACCAGCAGATTTAAGCAGGTTCATACCGGGTGATTGTCGGCAAGCCAAGTGGACAACATCAGGCTAATGCAGCTGTGATTCCATTTGTGACGCGAACCAGGTAGCCATGGAGCATCAGTGGCGCTGCGATGTCATCTGCGGTGACTGTTTCACCAGCAAACATGCGGCCAAAAACAGCCCAAAGTTTGTCTTCACATTCCATGAGGTCGGCTTTGTAGGCTGCAAGCTCTAGTGTAAGAGTAGCCCGGTCAGCCGGTTCCCCCATCTGGATATCAAGCAACGCTTCCTGCGTTTCAAGGATGCGCGCAAACAGGTCGGCTGGAGGTTGCTGATGCCGGAGGTCGTGCAGCTGCACATTGAAGGTTTGCTTCAGGATATACGTAGCCCGCGAAAAGGCATCGGATAGGCGCTTTTCGGCATCCGAAACCAACATACTTGCAAGTTCAGCATCCGCCTGAATGTCATGACTCGCAGAAGCAAATCTGTCGGGGTGATATTTGAGCGTCAAGCGCCGAGCCGCTGCACGGACGGCATCGGCTGGCGCATTGACAGGAACACCAAGAATGGTGAAGCAGTCATCCTGAGGGCTGGGAAAGGTGATGTTCACTTGAGAGTAAACGATGTTCCACAGCCACAGGAGCGGACCGCCAGAGGATTCTGAAAGGTGAAACCACCTTCCATCAGGTTTTTGATGTCGAAATCGAGAACGCTGCCCTGAAGGTACTTTGCGCTCTTAATGTCAATCACGAACTCGACGCCATCTTGCGTATACATGGCATCGAATTCCTCATCTGGATCAGTTTCCCAATCGATGACGTACGAAAGACCGGAGCAGCCCCCGCCTCGAACACCGAGGCGGAGGAACTGTCCCTGTTTTCCAAGGCGTTCTTTCTGACGAAGGACTTGCTTCACAGCGCGTTCCGTCAGAACGACAGGGGCATCAGCAACGGCGGTTTCCATAGTTACTCAGCGATGCCATTCTTTTGGCGGTAGTCAGCGATTGCTGCTTTGATCGCATCCTCGGCGAGAACGGAGCAGTGAATCTTTACTGGTGGGAGTGCAAGCTCTTCGACGATGTCCGTGTTCTGGAGCTGCAAAGCCTCTTCAAGGGTCTTGCCTTTGACGAGTTCAGTTGCGAGGCTTGAGGATGCGATCGCGGATCCACAGCCAAACGTCTTAAACTTCGCATCTTCGATAACGCCATCCGCGTTGATCTTCAGTTGCAGCTTCATGACGTCACCGCACTCAGGTGCACCAACGATGCCGGTACCGACGGTTGTATCGGACTTGTCAAATGAGCCGACGTTGCGTGGATTGTTGTAGTGGTCGAGGACCTTATCACTGTATGGCATTTTCTATTTTCCTTATGGTTTCGTATTCGTCGATGGGTCGAAAAGCAACTAGTGTGGTTGCCACTGAACGGTTGAGAGGTCTACACCTTCGAGGTGAAGCTCCCAGAGGGGTGACATCTCACGGAGACGCGCAACTTCGGAGATAACCTTTTCGGTCACCCATTCCACTTCTTCGGGCAACGTAAAGCGACCAAGACCAAAGCGAAGCGAGCTGTGCGCAAGCTCATCACCGACCCCAAGCGCCTTCAGCACGTAGGAAGGCTCAAGCGATGCGCTTGTACAAGCGGAACCGGATGACAATGCGACATCACAGAGTCCCATCAAAAGGCTCTCCCCTTCGACAAAGCCGAACGAGATGTTTAGTAGGCCAGGTAAGCGATGTTCGCGGTTGCCATTGACTTGGCACTCAGGGATTTCAGCGAGCAAGCGCGCTTCCATTGCGTCGCGCAGAGCTTGCAAACGAGCAGCATCGGCTGCCATCTCCGCTTCGCACAGTGCTGCAGCCTCACCAAACCCGACGATACCTGTGACATTGAGCGTTCCTGATCGGAATCCACGCTCATGCCCGCCGCCATCGATTTGTGCAGAGAGGCGAACACGAGGCGCACGGCGCCGCACATAGAGAGCTCCGATTCCCTTTGGACCATACATTTTGTGTGCGGTAAAGGATGCCAAGTCAACACCGAGGTCTTCGACGTTGAAAGGAATCTTGCCGACAGCCTGCGTGGCATCGGTGTGGAAAATGATTCCACGCTCTTTACAGATGGCACCAATCTCACGGATAGGCTGAAGAACGCCGATTTCGTTATTCGCAGCCATCACAGAGATGAGAATCGTCTTGTCTGTAATCGCGGCCTTGAGTGCATCGAGATCGATGAGACCGGATGCATCCACTTCAAGGTACGTGACCGACTTACCGGATGCTTCGAGGTGCTTGCAAGTATCAAGAACCGCCTTGTGCTCAGTCACAACCGTAATGATGTGATCGCCTTTTTCGGCATACATTTCTGCGATGCCTTTGATGGCCAAGTTGTTCGATTCGGTTGCGCCACTGGTGAACACGATCTCACGTGGGTCAGCCCCGATCAGGGATGCCACCTGAGCACGTGCCTTGTCAACGGCTTCTTCGGCGACCCATCCAAATGGGTGAGACTTGGATGCTGCATTTCCATATGCATTGCTGAAGTAGGGAATGATGGCATCGACGACCCGAGGGTCTGTCCGTGTGGTTGCGTTGTTATCGAGGTAGATAGGCAGGGTTACGCTCATTGGTTTGCTTTCATAGGTTGGAATTCGCGCCCGCCACAGGGGCAAGGCTTAGCATTGTTGAGTCGGCATAGCGGTCGCCGAGATGGGTGTAATCGGTTCGCATCACATCGGCAAGCGATGTTTCAGCGAGGAGCCGTGCGAGCTCACTTTGAATCCGCGCGAGTGGACCACGCAGGTGACACTTGGATGACTGTGGACAGCCACCGCTTGTCTCCCAGCACTGCGCGATTGCAAGAGGGCCATCGACAGCTTCGACAACCGACCGCACGGAAATATTGACAGGGGTACGTGTGAGGCGGTAGCCACCGGTGGGTCCAGCCATACCATCGACAAGTCCCGCTTTCGCGAGCGTCTGCATGACCTTTGCTAGCATCTCCACAGGAATCTCATAGTGCGCAGCGATACGGGCGGGTCCTACGCGCTCACCGTCCGGCCTGGATGCCAGAAATGACAGCGCGAGTAGTGCGTAATCTGCTTTCTTTGTGAAGGTAAACATTGCCCGAATCCTTGGATAACCCCAACCGAATCACCGACCGCTTGAATCACCGACTGTTTTCATCCGTATATTACCCGGTTGGGATTGGTATTTCATCAACGACGAAGAGCAGGCAGTTCGAAATTAGAGAGGCTGGAAGTCACGAATTTGGATGCCTGTTATTTGCACCTAAAATCTGCCCCGTGCTATACTTTGGACGCATCAGACCGTGCGATTGCGCCGCCTGCGTCTTTGGGTAACCATTTGGCGAACAGGTGCTTGTATAGTTTGTGCGGTAAGCGGCATTGTGCACTGGCCTTGCGGTTTGAACCGATGGCCCAGAAGAGGGATATGCACGTATGGCAATGACGGCGAAGAAGTCGGTTGTCGACATCCTGTTGGAGAAGCGTCTGATAACTGCTGAACAAGCAGATCAGGCCCGTGCCGCAGGTGGTGACGTTCGTAAGTTTTTGACAGACAAAGGTTTCGCTGTCGAAACGGATATATACGCGGCCTGGGCAACATCCGAGGGTCTACCCTTTGTCGACCTCAATAAGCACAAGCCTGAGTCATCCGCATTAAACGTTGTCCCTCAGGCGATTGTTGAAAAGCACAATGCTATCCCTGTCCGCAAGCAGGAAAATGTGCTTTACGTGGCCATGGTTGATCCGCGCAATATTGTGGCGGTGGATGACATCCGTGTCGCGTCGAAGCTAAATGTCCGTGCCGTGGCCGCTGCCCCGGGTGACATTGCTTCCGCGATCAAGTCCAACTATGCTGGCACTGTTTCTGCCGCTCCAGCAACCGTTGTTACGACGGGTGGTGTGACATCCGGTGGTGGCAAGGGTATGGATGCGCTGAACCTCAGCTCCCTCCAGGGTCTGATGACAGAAGCATCCGTAGGTCGTAACGCAGTCGCCGAAGAAGATGGCGCGGGTGAAGAGGATGCCGACAAGGCTCCTGTTGTTCGCCTTGTCAATGCAATCCTCGTGCAGGCCATTGACACGGGCGCTTCTGATATCCACATCGAGCCAAACCGCCGTAATGTACGTGTCCGGTACCGCATCGATGGCGTTCTCCGCGAAATCATGCCTGTTCCAAAGCTTTTGCAGGGACCAGTCATCGCGCGTTGTAAGATTATGGCTGAAATGAACATCGCTGAGCGACGCGTCCCTCAGGATGGTCGTATTGCGCTTCGCCATACAAACAAAGACTACGACATGCGTGTGTCCTGTCTGCCATCGCTCTATGGCGAGAAAATCGTTATGCGTATTCTCGACAAATCGTCCACGCAGATTGGTCTTGGTCGCCTCGGCTTCCAAAACCACATCCAAGCGACGATTGAATCGCTGGTGGCACAGCCAAACGGAATGTTTATTGTTACTGGACCGACTGGTTCCGGTAAGACAACGACGCTTTATTCCATTCTCAACAAGCTGAACGTAGCTGATGTAAACATCGTTACCGTCGAAGACCCAGTTGAGTACGAACTGACGGGTGTTACTCAGGTCCAGATTAATAAAAAGGCTGGCTTAAACTTTGGTAGCGCACTGCGCTGCTTCCTCCGCCAGGACCCTGACATCATCATGGTTGGAGAAATGCGTGACCTTGAAACCGCTGACAT
Source organism: Armatimonadota bacterium (assembly GCA_030833025.1). Classification (GTDB taxonomy): domain Bacteria; phylum Armatimonadota; class Armatimonadia; order Armatimonadales; family Armatimonadaceae; genus CAIRTT01. The sequence continues at coordinate 863 of JAURHZ010000021.1, read as the reverse complement.
CGCGATCGAGTCGGCACTTACGGGTCACTTAGTGCTTTCAACACTCCACACCAACGATGCCCCATCGGCTACCCTGCGTCTCGCAGACATGGGTGTTGAGCCCTTCCTTATCTCAGCGACCCTGATTGGAATTCTTGCGCAACGTCTTTGCCGTACCAACTGTGCAAACTGTACTGAGGAATACCAAGAGATTGCCGCAACGCTGGCATCATTCCACTACGACCAATCAGATCCGAACAAAGCTGTCACCCTCAAACGTGGCCGAGGATGTGATGTCTGTGGCGGTACAGGATATAAGGGTCGCTCGGGTGTACACGAGCTGATGACGATGAACGATGAGTGTTCAGAGCTCGTCGTGCGCCGTGCAACGCTTGTTGACCTCAAAGAGGCAGCATCACGTAATGGCTACCGCGAAATGCGTGAGGATGGCTTGGACAAGATTCTCATGGGAGCCACGACGCCTAAGGAAGTCGCCCGCGTGGTCTTTACTGCAGGTCACTAAGCCCTGTAGATTCATTTTCCGGGCCCGCCCAGTGCGGGCCCTTTTCTAGACGGAGGCAAGTAGAGCAATGTCAGTTGTTGGACCTACAGATACACCACAACCCGCACGTATGGAAGGTGGCGGAGGGCGACTCCGTTCACTCGAAGATGCACACATCGATGAGCTTCTTCACCTCGTCCATGACACAAAGGGCGCATCCGACCTGCACATTACCGTTGGACTACCCCCAGTACTACGTGTAGATGGCAAGCTCCTGACGGCACCGTACGAGGCCTTCACACCACAGACATCGCAGAGAATTGTCTATGACATCCTCACCGATGAGCAAATTCAGAAGTATGAGTCTACTTTTGAGCTCGAC